>JASLCK010000333.1 GCA_030151865.1 Rhodospirillaceae bacterium
ATGTGAAATCGCGTCAACAGCGGGCCGGTGCTGGACAGCCGATCAATCCAAGCCTCCCGCCCATTACGGTGCGCCAGACCGTCAGTGCCGGAGAGCCGATTGAAAATGGGGGAGCTACCCCGGTTGAATTCACCATGCTTGAACGGGCAGGGCAGGAGCATATCGGCGATCTTGGCTTGCTGATCGAAACGTTGACGCGGATCGAACGGCTACGGGAAGATCTAACCTTGACGACCTCTCTCGTATTTCTCAAGTTGGGTTCTGCCATATCGAACACGTTACAAAAACGGCGTGCTTGCTTGGTGGCGGTATTCACCTCCCCGCTCAGTCCTCCCTGCGTGCTGCTTGATGTCGACCACAGCAACTTGGCAGGCGGCCTGTCCGGCCTTTTACTGTGTTATGAGCAGATCTGCCCGATGGCTGAAATAGGCGGGCACATCAAAATTTTGCTGGACTGCATGGTTGATCGCTACGGTCATTGGGATAAAAAAGCCGAAAGAAAACTGCCGGACTGGGTGAGGGTAAAACGGCTGCCAAGATTGCTAAGGATGACGGAGAAGAATGAGGGTGAAGAATATGTCGAGAGATGGGTGGTAAGGTTAGAGGCGGAAATTGTAAGCGCTTGATTAGAGATTGGCTTAATAAAGTAAGCCTAGACGCAATCTTGAAATTCCAAATTGGTGGATGGAAAGGTTGGTCTCTCATCATCTGGGGGGGAATTTTTTTCTGAGAATTAACTAATTTTGCCCTCGCTAATTGAGTTTTTGATAAGATGTTAGTGTCGTGCGTGTTGGGGGCATCCTTAAGAGGATTTACTGGGGATTTCTGATGGATAAGCTTCAGTTCAGCGAACGGGATATCTGCACCAAATTCATTACCCCGGCTATTCAGGCCTTGGGCTGGCAGACCCATGAATTTCGCGAAGAGGTGAAGTTGACCGATGGGCGTGTCGCGGTGCGTGGCAAGCTGGCTGCGCGCATCAAAAATCCGGACGCAAAGGGCGGCCCAAAGCGGGCTGATTACGTCCTATATGCTCGCCCTAACCTTCCCATTGCCGTGATTGAGGCCAAACAGGCCAAGTTTTCAGTCGGGCACGGAATGCAGCAGGCGTTGGCTTATGCCGAACTCCTTGATGCCCCTTTCGCCATCAGCAGCAATGGCGACGGCTTTCTGCTGCATGATCGGACGGGGATAACCCAGCCGACCGAACGTGAACTTTCTCTCGACGCTTTCCCGTCCTTGGCTGATCTATGGCCGATCTATCAGCGGTGGAAGGGACTGACGGGGGCTAAATCCGCCAAGCTGGTCGAACAGCCTTATCATGCCGATGGGTCTGGCAGGCAGCCGCGTTACTACCAGCAAGTTGCCATCAACCGTGCCATCGAAGCCGTTGTTAGGGGACAGTCGCGCATTCTGCTGGTCATGGCGACGGGAACCGGCAAGACCTACACCGCGTTCCAAATCATTTGGCGCTTGTGGAAGGCCATGGAGAAAAAGCGAATCCTCTTTCTGGCCGATCGGAACATCCTGGTCGACCAAACCATGCAGCAAGATTTCTCCCCGTTCGGCGAGGTGATGCACAAAGTCACCAATCGCGAGGTGAAAAAAAATTATGAAATCTATTTGGCCCTCTACCAAGCCGTTACGGGCAAGGAGGAGTGGAAGCAGATTTACAAGCAGTTCCCCGCTGATTTCTTCGACCTTGTTGTCATCGACGAGTGCCATCGCGGTAGTGCCGCCGAGGATTCCGCCTGGCGGGAAGTCCTGGATTATTTCGCTGGCGCAACTCACCTCGGACTGACGGCCACGCCGAGGGAAACCAAGGATATCAGCAATATCAACTACTTCGGCGACCCCATCTATACCTATTCCCTGAAACAGGGCATTGAGGACGGCTTCCTCGCCCCTTACAAGGTGATTCGCATCGCAACCGACGTCGATGCAGTGGGATATCGCCCGGAAAAAGACAAGATCGACAAACAGGGCCAAGCCGTCGAACAACGGCTCTACAACACCAAGGATTTTGATCGGACGCTGGTGTTGGAGCGCCGCACCAGTTTGGTGGCGCAAAAGGTTTGGGAATACCTGAAGGCCACGGACCCAATGGCCAAGACCATCGTCTTTTGCGATGACCAGGACCACGCCGAACGTATACGGCAGGAATTGGTGAAAATCATTCCCGCTGCCGCCAAGAACCGCCGGTATGTGATGCGCATCACCGGGGACGACAACGAGGGAAAGGCGCAACTGTCGTATTTCATCGACAATGACGAGCCCTATCCCGTCATCGCCACCACCTCAAAGCTTCTCACGACCGGCGTGGACGCCAAAACCTGCAAGCTGATCGTGCTGGACCAAACCATCAACTCGATGACCGAGTTCAAGCAGATCATCGGGCGCGGCACCCGCCTGCGTGAGGACTACCAGAAGCTCTATTTCACCATCATGGACTTCAAGGGAGCCACGCGCCTGTTCGCTGATCCCGATTTCGATGGCGAACCTGTCGTGATCTTCGAACCAGGCCCAGATGACCCGGTTGTTCCCCCCGAAACGCCTGCGGAGGGCGACGCCCCGGAGACGCCGACCGACGACACGGGCGGTGGGGATACCGGAGGCGGTCAAGGCCGCACCCGCTATGTGATCGGCGATGTGGATGTGAGCGTGGCCGTGGAGCGTTCGCAATATCTGGATGCCGACGGCCAACTGATCACCGAGGATTACCGCGTCCTGCTGAAAGAGGAGATCAAAAAGGCTCTGCAAACGGAATTCAGCAGCCTGTCCGACTTCCTGCGCCGTTGGAACAGCGCGGATCGCAAGCAAGCGGTGCTGGATGAACTAGCATCCCAGGGCATCCCCTTGTCCGTGCTGCAACAAGCTGTTCCCAACGGCGCGGACCTGGATGCCTTCGATTTGGTGACCCACGTCGCTTTCGACCAAAAACCGCTGACCCGCCGCGAGCGGGCCAACAATGTTAAAAAGCGCGACGTGTTCGGAAAGTACGGCGATCAGGCCCGCTCCGTGCTGGAAGCCCTTCTCGACAAGTTCGCCGATCACGGTGTACAGGACATCGAGGATACCAAGGTTCTGGAATTACCGCCGTTCGATCAGTTCGGCAGCAAAACCCAGATCCGGCGCGGCATCTTTGGTGGCATGGACCAGTACACCCAGGCGGTCCACGAGCTTGAACAGGCCCTGTATCAGGAGCTTGACCAGAAACAAGCTTGATCTGCCGGGGCGATTTTAGGGAATACGGGACAGAGTTATGAACCTCAGCAGTACGATCAAATCCATTCAGGACATCATGCGCAAGGATGATGGCGTTGACGGCGATGCGCAGCGCCTTGGACAATTGACGTGGATGCTGTTTCTGAAGGTGTTTGATCAGCGAGAGGAAGAGTGGGAAGACGAAAACCGCAAGTATAAATCCCCTTTGCCGGATCATTTGCGCTGGCGAAACTGGGCGGCCTACCTTCCGGATGCTGACGGCAAGAAAAAGCCGCAAATGGCCGCCAGCGAGATCATTGCTTTCGTCAACAATGCGCTGTTTCCCGCCCTCAAGGAATTGGATGCCAGCAAAGGCCCGCATCACGCGGTGATCTGCAGCGTTTTCCAGGACGCCAACAACTTCATGAAGTCGGGAACCCAATTCCTGGCGGTGATCGAGAAGCTGGAAGACGCCATCAACTTCCATGACTTCAAAATCCGCGCCAATCTGGGCGATGTGTATGAGCAATTGCTCAATGACCTGCGCGGGGCGGGCAATGCGGGAGAGTTCTACACCCCCCGCGCCATCACCCAATTCATGGTGGATCGCGTCAATCCGCGCCTGAGCAAACGTGAAAAGGTGCTGGACCCAGCCTGCGGGACCGGGGGCTTTTTGACTGCTGCCATCGACCATCTCCGCCATCAGATCACCGACAAATCAAGCCCAGCCGACAAACGGGCGATTGAAGGTTTGATCCGGGGCTTCGAGAAAAAGCAGCTTCCCCATCTGCTGTGCACCACCAACATGCTGTTGCACGGCATCGACGTGCCTAGCCAGATCGTGCACGTAAACACCCTGGGCATCGGCTGGAACGAATGGAGCGCCGACGACAAGGTGGAATGCGTTACCACCAACCCCCCGTTCGGCGGATACGAAGACGATGGGGTGGGCGGCGATTATCCGGCCGATTTGCGCACGCGCGAAACCGCCGACATGTTCATGGCGCTGATCATCAAGAAACTGTTGACCGAGAATGGTCGCGCCGCCGTGGTCCTGCCCGATGGCTTTCTGTTCGGCGAGGGCATCAAGAACACGCTGAAACAGATGCTGTTGCGCGATTGCAAGCTGCACACCATCGTCCGCCTGCCCAAGGGGGTCTTCGCCCCCTATACCACCATCAAGACCAACATCCTGTTCTTCACCAAGGGTGAGGTTGCCGCCGATGGCGAGGAGCACTTCCACACCGAAACCATCTGGTTCTACGAGCACCCCTATCCGCCCGGATACAAGAGCTACTCCAAAACCAAGCCGATTCGGATCGACGAATTCAAGGCGGAGTGTGACTGGTGGGGCAACGAAGAAAATGACTTCGCGGGCCGAGAGCCCAATGAATTTGCCTGGGCCTACGATTTCAAGGATGCCCGCGAGAAGGCCGAGGCGGCGGCCCAACCCCATTGGCAGCGTGCCGATGACCTGAACACGCAAGCCGCCGCCCTGGAGGCGCAACGCCGTGACCTGAGCAATTCCCTGGTCGGCACCACCAACGCCGATCACCGCCAGAAAGTCACCGCCGAAATTCTGGAGCTGAGCGATCAGGCAACCACACTGCGCCAACAAGCCAATGATGCCCAGGCTACCGGCGACCGCCTGTATTGGCCCATCTACAACCTTGACCAAAGGAACCCCAACGCGCCGGAGGAGGAAAGCCACGATCCCGACGTGTTGCTGGAAAAATACAAACGCCTGCTGGGGCAGATCGAAGAAACCGAGAACCAGCTGAAGAGCGAACTCGCCGTCGCGCTGGCCCATCACTTCTCGGGCGAGGATGCCTGATGGACGCGCAGACGTTTCTGGCTGAGTTCGGGCATATCGTGAATGCGCCAGGGGGAGTGGCGCGATTGCGGGAAATGGTGCTCCACCTTGCAGCAACGGGAAAATTGATTCAAGGAACGGGAATCTCTGATGCCGCATCAATGTTGCAATCCATTGAGCAGCAAAAGAGAACACACCCCGAGAGAAAGAAAGTCGTACCGAAACAGGCCCCAATTCCACGGAGCCGGCAAAATATCCCGTCCCATTGGGCTTCATGCCGTTTAGGCGATCTTGCCTTGACTATCACGGGTGGCGGAACACCCGCAAAAAATAATCCTGCATACTGGGGTGGCAACATTCCCTGGGCAAGCGTCAAAGACCTGAAAGAATCAAAATATATTGATGATACTGAAGATCATATTACTCAGGAGGGGCTGGTGAATAGCTCATCCAATCTTATTGAAAAAGGGAGGGTAATTGTTTGCACTCGCATGGGGTTGGGTAAAATCGCGATTAATCGCGTCCCAATCGCAATCAATCAGGACCTCAAAGCGCTAGAATTGCCCGTTGAAGTGAACCATGATTTTTTTACTATTATCTATAAGACGCGAAAAATTAAAGGCACAGGGACCACAGTTTCAGGCATTCGCCAGGAGCAATTGCTTGCACTCCCTGCGGGGCTCCCCCCTAAAGAAGAGCAAGTCCTCATCGTCGCTAAGGTCGATGAGTTGATGACCCTCTGTGACCGTTTGGAAGAGCAGCACAAAGAGCACCGCTGCATGCAGAGCGGATTACGCACTGCTGTGGTGGGAACTCTTTCACAATCTCGCGAATCGGATGATTTGCGAATTTCTTGGCAGCGTATTAGTGAGAACTATGGCCACCTTGTTGCCGCACCTGAAGATGTGGAGCATCTCAATGCGGAAATAAAAAACATGGCCGTGCAGGGACTTTTAATCCCCCCATCTACTGAACGAACTGACCTGGAAGCGATCAAACGCAGTTGCCTTACGCTTCGCGCGCGTTATCAGAGGCAGGGTTTAATGCGCAAACAGAAGCTTGTTTCGATGGCGGATCATGATGCGAGCTATCCATCACATTGGCCTGTCGTCGCATTTGACGAAGTTGCCGTGGTGATTGGAGGCGTGACAAAAGGGCGCGACCTAAAGAATAAAGATGTCATCACCTGTCCATACCTTTCAGTCGCCAATGTCCAGCGAGGTTACTTCACGCTGGACCAGCTAAAAACCATCCAGATTCAGGCCGGTGAACTCAATAAATACAAAGTTGACATGAGTGACATCCTGATTACTGAGGGCGGCGATTGGGATAAAGTTGGCAGAACCGCCATCTGGCAGGGCGCTATCGATAACTGCCTGCACCAGAACCATGTTTTCAAAGCTCGCATTCCAAGTGACCTGTTAATTAATGAGTGGGTCGAGCTTGTTTTTAACTCTTCAATAGGTCGAAGGTACTTTGCGGGGGCCTCGAAGCAGACTACGAATCTTGCCTCAATCAATATGACACAACTCCGAAGTTTTCCTCTCCCGATCCCACCAGTTCAGGAGCAGCGCGCAATCCTGCGGCAGGTATCCCTATTGACGGCCAGATGCCTTGACTGGCAAAGACAATTGCGTCGAAAGCAACATTTAGGGGAGGCTTTTGCTCAGGCCTCTATTGCCTCTTTGACGGGTATATCAGTCATTGATGAGGATGATGTCGTGAAAGCCCCCCGAACCGAACTCATCGCCCCCTTGCGCTTGGGGGCTACGCCCGATGTCAAGGAATTGGCTCCTTTGGCGACCATCCTTGCCCGCCACCAAGGCGAAATGAGCGCCAAGGATTTGTGGCAACGCTTCGGCGGCGACATCGACGTATTCTACGCCCAGCTGAAAATCGAGGTGGCGAACGGCTGGATTCGGGAACCTGCCATCGCTGAAATGCGGGAAGTGCCGCAAGCACAGGCGAGCGCCTGAGATGCAGTTACGCCATCTGCATGTCCCAAATTTCCGCAACCTCCGGGGCGTGACCCTGGACTTTGCGACACATCTGGAGGCCCGTCAGGGAGAAATCCCGCGCCCAATCCGCAGCCATGCCCTGATCGGGCAAAACGGCACCGGCAAGTCAAACCTGATCGAGGCGTTGATCACCATCTTTCGCAACATCGATCTGCGGCGCGATGCGGAGTTCGACTACACGCTGGAATACGACATTCGCGGGCATCGGGTGCGCATTCAGGCCAATCTGTCGGAGCAGAAGCGTCCGTTCGTGTGGGTGGATGGCGACCGGGTTTCGCAGGACTACCTGAGCACCAACGATCCGCCCGACAAGCCGGACAGAGACGAACGCCGTGGCCCGCGCCTGCTGCCGTCGCATATCTTCGCCTATTACTCTGGGCGCAACGAGCGCATCGAAGCTCTTTTCCAAGACCATATCCGCCGTTTCAATGCCCGCCAGGAAACCGACACCGATGAGGTGTTGTCGGAAAACTTGCTCGCCAACTTCACCGCCAGCGAAGCTGATATCCGCGCGGTGGACGAGGCAAAGCAACGCCGTGAAAGCCGCCTGAAGCAGGTAGGGGACGACCGCCTGCGCCGCCTGTTCTATTGCCGGGGTGGCCATAGCCAGTTGGTGTTGTTGGCCTGCCTACTGTCCGATGATCCGGTTTTCAAGAAGATGATGGAAAACCTGCACATCGAATCCCTGGAATCGGCGTTGTTCGTGCTGAAGGAACCCCATCGCCAGCGCGAAAAGCGACGCAACGGCAAGTTCAATGAAGTCGATCTTAACGAAGGCGACCCTCGGTTCTGGTACGCGCGCGGCAACGTGGTGTCAGACTTCCTCGACAAGCTGTGGCAGGTGTCGTGGGCACCCATCGAACAAGAGGCCGCTAAGCAGATTGATTTCCGGGGCCGTACCGAACGGCAGAGGCAACTTTATCTTTTCGTGCCCACCCACGAAAAACTGAAAGAGCTGGGGGAACTGGTTGGCAGCCCGGATAGCTTCTTTCGTTATGCCGAGGGGGCCTATATTGGCGACCTGATCGAAGAAGTCCGCATCACCGTCAAAAAGCGGGACGAACACGGCGGCAAGGTCGGCTTCAAGCAGCTTTCCGAAGGCGAATTGCAGATGCTGACGGTGTTGGGCCTGATGCGCATCACCCGTGAAGACCATTGCCTGTTCCTGCTCGATGAACCCGACACCCACCTGAATCCGATCTGGAAGCTGCGCTATTTCGACGATATCGAAAGCGTTTTGACCCCGGAGTCAGGGTCCATGAGGGCTGGCTCGCTGACGCTGGGTTCATTCGAACGCGAAAGCCAATCTCAAATCCTCATTACCACCCACGACCCGATGATGATCGGCAGCTTGAAGCGGGAACAGGTGCATATTCTGCGCCGTGACGGCGAGCGCACCTTGATTGACAGTCCGGACGAGGACCCTCAAGGCATGGGTGTGACGGGGCTGTTGAAAAGCGACCTCTTTGGTTTGTCCTCGACGCTCGATATGGAAACGGAGCGGCGCCTCTTCCGCCGGAATGAGCTGTTCGTGAAGCCCGACCGTACTCCGGCTGAGGACGAGGAACTTCGCAGACTCTCGGCGGAACTGGCTGATCTGGGTTTTTCAACCTCGGACTTCCGCGACCCAGATTATGCTCTCTTTGTTCGCAAGATGGCCCAACACCGCCGATTCCGCAAACCGACCCTTAGCCCCGAAGAACGCGTCGAGCAGGACCGGATTGCCAGCGAAATCATCGACGAAATCCTGCGGGAGGAAGCCGACGAATGAGGTGGATTGACTACGAGGACAAGCTTCCCACCGATACGGATATTCCCGGCTGGACACCCTGGACGCAGGATCAATGGGATGAGTGGCTGGCGATTTCGGAGAAACTTAAAAAGGAATTGGCAGCGCTTGAAACCGCAGGAAAGCTGGAAGAGCGCAATAAGTTAATTGATAACAACGCCGATCATTGGGGGAAACTGAAAGAATGGCTTCTAGCTCTTTCGGATGGAAAATGCTGGTTCTCTGACGTCAAGGAACTATATTCGCATTATGACGTTGAACATTTTCGCCCAAAAAAAGAGGCTAAATCCATCAATGGAGAGATCCGTGATGGGTACTGGTGGCTAGCCTTTGATTACACGAACTTCCGCATCTGCGGTAACGTCGGTAATCGAAAAAAAGGGGGCTGGTTTCCTTTGCGTCAGGGGTCTTTGTGCTCCACGTATGACAATCCGTGTGAAGAGTCTGAAGAACCATATTTCTTGGACCCTATAAACCAGTCTGACGTCAATCTCATAGGGTTTGACGAAGAGGGGAAGTTTATTCCTTGGCCAGGTTCATCTGAATGGGATGCTCTTAGAGTAAAAAAAACGGAAGAAAGGCTAAAGTTAAACGAACACACAAGACTCTCTGAAGAGCGCAGGAAAATTTGGCAGAAAATGGCGCGCTTGGTATCCGCTCATGATGTGGCGATCGATAGATATTCAAAAGGTAATAATCCTGCATCAAGGCAGAAGGCACGTGAAATATTGAAGCAGATACAGTCTATGGTATCTCCATCAGAAGAATTGTCGTCGGTTGCTAGGTGTTTTCTCGCGTTAAGTAACAACTCAATATATGCTCGGTTGTTGCGGTGATATAGGGGGGTGAACGGGGCAGAATGTTCTGGATGTCCTAATGGGCGCAGATGGCGCGGGCGATGATGTCGATCTGAGCCAGCAGGATCACCGCTTCGGTGGCTAAGGCGATATCATGCCTGGGCCACCCCGCAGTCTTCCAGGTGGACACCTCCGGAGACCTGCCGCAGCATTTTCTTTAGCCATCAGTAGGGGTCGACCAGATCTAGATGCAGTCAGCGAGCTTCGGTAAAGTTATCCGGGTGCGAACTTTATTGTACGGGATGAGGAGCCTCGCTACAGACGCCGAGACTCTAGGTGCAAACATTTTTTTTGCCCGGAGAATTACGATCTATGAAAATCAATTGGTTGCGCCATGATTGCGTGCAAACTTTTTTGCTACCACACAACTTGTTGTTCGGTGACGAAAAAGTTTCATACTCGACGAAATAGTCTCATACCGGACGAAAAAGTTTCATACTGAATCTCCATGGACTCTGGGTTGCCAAGGGCCTACCGTAATCGCGGATAGGTCGGCAGCCCAGAGGTGCGCCCATGGCGCGGCGGAAGTATTCCGTGGACGAGGCGTTGATCGCCCGCTACCTGAAAGAAGGGCGCGGCGCGGGTTCTGGCACTGACTACAAACCCTGGCTGAAAATTTCTGATGTTCCCTCCTTGGGGCGCTCGCACCGCTTGCAGGGCATCAAGACCGGCCGGGTTTACCATTTCCTTTCCGACATCGAGGTCAACCTCTTCTACCTGCTCGACTGGCACGACGCGGTTGTCGATATCCGCGAACAGTTCCCGTTGGATCGCGAGGAAACCCAAGCCATCGCCGAACGGACGGGAATCCGCTATCCGGTCGATAGCCAGACAAGGGTACCGTTGGTTCAGACCACGGATTTTCTGGTGGATGCCATCGTGGGCGGACAAGCACGGCGCATGGCCTATGCGGTTAAGCCGGTCGAGGCTTTGTCCGAACCACGCAAGGCCGAGTTGCTGGACCTTGAACGGCTGTATTGGCAGGCGCGGAATGTTCCTTGGGGCGTCGTCACGCCTGAGGAAATCCCCAAGGTTCTGACCAGGAACATTGCTTGGGTGCACAATTATATCGATCTGGATGATCTGAACCAACCGTATCCGGGCTATTACGCTGAAAAAGCCAAGTTGGTCCTGAACGAGATCGTCTCATGGCGCGGCGTTTCGCTGAAGCAGGCGTGTCAGGCCCTGGATGAGCGTTTGGCCCTACAGCCAGGCACGGCTCTGTTGCTGGTGCGCCACCTGATTGCCTGCAAGCGATTGCTTTGCGACATGTCCGAGCCGTTGGGCGAAACCTGCCCGATAGAACGTTTCCGTGCAGCATTGCCGATGTCCAGGGCAGGGAGGTTGGGATGACGGAGCTGCTGACCAACCAACTGATCGAATTCGGATCGGAAGAGGCCATCCTTCGCGTTCTTTGGGTCGATCCTCTGGGGCGGGGATATTACCTGATCGATGTCCGTTCCCTGTCCGCCTTCCCGGAATTCCGGGGAGTGTTGGAGCTTCAGGATCTGATGGACCAGGGGGAGGTCACTCTTTTTCCAGACGACCAATGGCTGGCTCCGCTTGTCGATGCAGGTCTGCCCGATAGTCATAAGAAAAAACGCGACCAAGCCTGGGAACTGATCCAGCCGATGGTCGAAAACATTCCTGACATCTTCAAACCCAAGATCCGCGGGGAGGCTGTAGCCGCTTTGGTCGGCGCGGGCAAGGTGACCAAGCAGACGCTATACCGACTGCTGCGGCGCTATTGGCAGCGGGGTATGGTTCCTAACGCGCTGTTACCCGACTACATCCGAAGCGGTGGTCGCGGTCGGGAGAAAAGCATTTCCCCGAACAGACGGCGAAGTGGGGCTGAAGGCAATACCTATAGCGCCATCATTGACGCCGATACCCGGCAAGTCTTCCTGTCATCGATCGTCGCTTTCAGGCACAACCGGCAACTCGACTTGCGGGAATGCCACCAGAAGATCGTCAAGGATCATTATTCCGACCGAATGGTGAACGAGCGCACCGGCCGTATCGAATACGTGCCCCGGCCGCCTTACCCCACCCTGCGGCAATTCCGTTACTGGTACGAAAAAGACAACGACATCTTCCACAACGAGCGTATCCGCCGGAAACCGCGTGTCTACGACAAAGACATGCGGGCTATTCTTGGCTCGTCCACGGCGGAAACCGTCGGTCCCGGCTTTCGCTATCAGATCGACGCCACTATCGCCGATGTCTATCTGGTTTCTCGCCTTGACCGTAACAAGATCATCGGTCGCCCGGTGGTTTACATCGTCATCGATGTGTTCAGCCGGATGATCGCCGGGCTCTATATCGGGCTGGAGGGACCGTCCTGGGTCGGGGCGATGATGGCCCTGGCCAATGCCGCAGAATCCAAAGTCGAGTACTGCCGCCGCTTCGGTATCGAGATTGAGGAGGCTGATTGGCCGTGCGACGCCATGCCTGACCGCTTGCTTGGCGACCGCGGTGAAATGGCTGGGAGTATGGTGGAAACCTTGATCAAGACCTTACGGGTCAACGTGGAAAACACCGCTCCATTCCGGGCCGACTGGAAAGGAATCGTCGAACAGCGCTTCAAGATGATTCCTGCGAAGTTCAAAGCCTATGTCCCTGGCTATGTTGCTCCTGACTTCGGCGCACGCGGTGCGCGCGACTACCGGCTGGATGGCAAGCTGGATCAGGAAGACTTCGCGGAAATCTTTATTCGCTGCGTCCTCTATTACAACAATCACCATGTCCTGAAAGGTTATCGACGGACGCCAGAGATGATCGCCGACGAGGTGCCGCCTGTACCGATCGAGCTGTGGCATTGGGGTATCGTCAATCGCAGTGGCTTCCTGCGGTCTTTTCCCTCTGAGACGGTCCGGTTGGCCTTATTGCCAAGCGATGAGGCTACGGTGACGGCAAAGGGCATTCGCTTCTGGGGCTGCTTCTATAGTTGTTCCAAGGCATTGGAGGAACATTGGTTCGAGCGCGCCCGCCAGAAGAAGACCTGGAAGGTGCGGGTGTCCTATGACCCGCGCCAGATGGACGAGATATACCTGCAGGAAAACGGTGATCGGGTTTGCTTTATTCGTTGCGCTCTGACGGATGCCAACGCCGATTATCGTGGTAAGTCCCTGTGGGAAATCGACCAGATGCACAAAGAAGACCGTCGCCAAGTGGTCCGCAGCCACTCCAATCAACTGAGCGGCCAGTTCAGTCTTAGCGACGCCATTCAAGACGTTCTGGATCGGGCCGAGAAGAAAACCGAAGCCGCCCGTGCCTTCAATACGGACAGTGACAGCAAGCGCATCAAAGGCATTCGGGCCAATCGGGCGGCGGAGAAGGCCGCGAACCGGCCGGGAGAGGCTTTCCGTTTCGCCAAGCCGGAGCAGCCCCCGGCAACGGTTCTGACCTTCCCCAAGAATCAAGCCGCTGACACCAGTGAGCCGGACATCACCGAAATTCTGCGCAGACTGGAGGAGGGCGGTGGTGATGACGACAAATGATCCTCAGGATTTCCAGCTGCCGGAATATAGCGGTAATCCCTTCATCGCCTGCTTGCCGCCTATCCTATCCACGGCGGCGGCGGTCAAGGCGCTGAATGCGCCGCCGCACTTCCACGAGCGGGAACGCAGCTTTCCCGACGAGTTGCGGGTGCATTGCCTTCAGCGGCTGGCCAGCTATTTCGAGCCGCTGGCTGATCCGTTGCGGTTGGAAACGGCGATTTCGATCCTGATCCGTCAGGGATATGTGGGCCGCAATCCCCTGACGGGAACCTATCTGGGATGCCTTCAGGACGGCCATCAACGGATCGTCCATCGTGACTTCGATGCTGCTCTGCCGCATGTGCCGTCCCGGGCCACCAGCATGGCGCTGATCGGCTGTTCGGGGATGGGTAAGTCCAGCACCATTGATCGGATTCTCAGCCTTTATCCGAAGGTCCATCAGCATGCCGAGCCGTTCAGCCTCTATCAGATCGTCTGGCTGAAGCTGGATTGCCCCTTTCAGGGCTCGCCCAAGCAGCTTTGCATCAGCTTCTTTCAAGAGATCGACAAGCTTTTGGGCACCAACCATCTGCGCGATTACGGTGGGTCTCGCCGGTCGGTGGACGAGATGATGCTGAACATGGCGCATGTCGCCAACCTGCATGCCGTGGGGCTGTTGGTGATCGACGAGATCCAGCATCTGAAACAGGCCCGTGGCGTCGGGCAGGAAGCCCTGCTGAACTTCCTGGTCACGCTGGTCAATACCATCGGCATTCCGGTGCTGGTCGTCGGCACCCTGGGGGCGCATTCGGTGCTGGAGGGAAATTTCCGCCAAGCCCGCCGGGCGAGCGGTCTGGGGAGTCTGGTCTGGAACAATATGCCGCCGGGCCGCACCTGGGATCATTTCGTAGAAAATTTGTGGCGTTATCAGTGGACCCAGGAGGTCACGCCGCTGACCGACGATCTGCGCCAGGTCTTGTACGAGGAAAGCCAGGGTATCATCGATGTGGTGGTGAAGCTGTTCATGCTGGCTCAGTTGCGGGCCATTCGCCTGCGGGCGACGCGGCGGCGGCCAGAGCGTCTGGACAAGGCGCTGTTGTTGCAGGTGGTGGAACAGGATTTCAAGCTGATCGCCCCGATGATCAACGCCCTGAGGCGGGATGACAAACGGGCGATGGAGAAGTACGACGATATTCGTCCGCTGCGAAAGCATGTCGAGCAGGTGTTCGCCGATTATGCGCCGCCCCCTCCTGCGGAACAGGCGCCCTCGGAACCATTGGTCGATGAGCCATCGCAGATATCCCCACGTCAGGCGCTGATCGCCATGGGGATTGCCGGTGATCTTGCCGATGTCTTGCTGGCGCAGGCGAAGCGGAACGGCGCTGACGATTTCGATCTTCTGGGTGCAGCTTTGGCGCAGTTCCAGGCCGGGAAGAAGGCGGCAACGCCAAAGCCTGTGAAGCAAAAGAAGTCGGAACCAGCACCCGATTCCCTGCATGGCATCGTGCAAGCCAGCATCGCTGCCGGGCTCTCACCCTACGAGGCGTTGAAGGACGCCGGATATGTGCGCGATCCTCTCCAGGATTTGGCCGGATAGGTGCGGCCATGCTGCCCTATTTTCCGCCCGCCTATCCTGACGAATTGCTCTACAGCCTGTTGGCGCGGTTTCATCGTCATATGGGCGAGACCAGCCCCAAACGAACCCTGGACATGCTGTTCGGCAACCGCTCGGTTCGGGCCGGGGTTCTGCTTCAGGGACATCTGGGGGACTTCAGCAGCCATTTGCCGACAGAACGCCATTTGACGCCTGTGCGCCTGCTGATGGATTTCACCCTCTATCCCTATCTGACAGCCTTCCAACCTGCCGAGGTCCGCCAGTCGGTTCAGGATGCCTTGATTGCCGGGCATGGCGACTGGATCAATGTCCGCCTGGGGCTGGCCGCCAGCCAAATCCAGGCGGCAACGGCCCTGCGCTATTGTCCGGCTTGCCGTCAGGAAATGCTGACTCGCCATGGTGAGCTTTATTGGCGGCGCGATCACCAATTGCCGGGCGTCTTCGTCTGTCCCGATCATGGGATTCCGTTGCAAGACAGTCTGGTCCGCCCCGGAACCGTGGGGCAGCACGATTTTCTTGCAGCGGATGAAGGAAATTGCCCTGATATTGCCGCCGATTCTGTCGCGCAAGCCGCGGTCCCATGGCGGATGGCACAGCGTTGTGCCGATTTGCTGCGAAATCCTCCTGACGCCAGACCGCTCCATGCCTGGGGTGAAACCTATCGGCAAGACTTGCGACGACGTGGCTTC
This sequence comes from Rhodospirillaceae bacterium, assembly GCA_030151865.1. Taxonomy (GTDB): domain Bacteria; phylum Pseudomonadota; class Alphaproteobacteria; order Rhodospirillales; family Magnetospirillaceae; genus JASLCK01. Next base: position 15,465 of record JASLCK010000333.1, read on the forward strand.
GGCAAAGGCGATGAGCGTGTCGATCAGAAAAAGCTGTCGCAGGCTTTTGCCCAATGGCAAGGAAAGCCGGATGGTGGCGGAGACTGGCTGGCCGCCATGGCGCGGAAGCACCGCAAGGCCTTCCAACCCTACCATCACATGCTGCTGCAGCTTTTCCTCGATGCTCAGGCCCCTGTGGCGGAAACCTCGCCCTTCGGTCCCGGCCCCTGGTCCTGCCGTAACCCATTAGCGGATCATTTCGGCCAGCCGGTGGCGCTGTTGGCCGATACCCATCGGGAAGACGGTAGGCTGATTGGTCGTTTCATCTGCTCCTGCGGCTATGCTTTCAGTCTTGCCGCTGCGCCCGACAGCAAACCTCGCATTCTCGATCTTGGGCCGCTGTTCCGGCAGCGGCTGTGCGATCTGGTGGCAAGCGGGCAGGGCTTGCGCGCCACTGCCAGGGCATTGGCTGTCGATCCCGGCACCGTGTTGCGCCATGCCGAGCGTTTGGGGCTGGCGGTGCCCTGGGCTCTCCTCAAGCCGCGTCCCTCCGTGCCCCGGTCGGAACGACAGCGGTCACTTCCTGCGGCTCTACAGCCTTCCTCTCCGCCGCGCAAGGATTGGGGGCATCTGGATCACCAATTGAGTGCTGCCTTGGTAGCCGAGGCCAAACGGATCAAAGCCCTGCTACCCCCGGTGCGGGCGTCTGGGTTGCTGTTGCAAAGCCAATTTGGACGACGCGGCTGGTTGCGGTCCCGTCTGGCAAAGCTGCCGATGACGGCGGATGCCCTGGCCCGGGAGCAGGAAAGCATCGAGCAATTCCGTCTGCGCCGGATTGCCTGGGCCGCCAGTGAATTGCGGCAGCAAGGCCTATCGCTGAAACCCTGGCGATTGCGCCGACTGGCGGGATTGGGGGCGAAGACCTCACCCCTGGTCGAAGCCGCGCTGAAGTCATACGAGGGACCGTGATTCCTTATCAGCCGTGGCTGGACGAACCGGAAGACCTGGAATTGCGCTGGCTGGGCGGGCTGCGCAATGATGCCAAGTTGGGCTGGCATGTACGTGTCTTCAGTTGTCGCCTGCGCTCCAAAACCTTGCGAGAAGATTGGGTGCCCATCGGCTTCCTACCCCTGTTAACGCCAGGTCGTGTGATCTCGGGTGGCGAGGTGCTGTCCACGGCGGTAACCGGTGTTCCCTTGGAGTTTGACATTCCCGACCTGTCGCAGGGTGTCGAACAGGACGCCTCCCATGTGCCCCCGTTTTTATATTCGTTTCACCATCATTGGGGCTGGAAGCAGCGGGTTTTGCGCTATCAGGTCGGGGATACAGTTTGCCTGATTCCCACCATCGAATTGATCCGTCATCTGTTCCTGTTGAACAAGCATTTGGCTTGGGCGCTGATGGACCCGGTGGGCCTGAGCAAGCTGGCGGTACCAGTCATGCCCGGCCTGTACAAGGCCCTGCACATCGAGTTCACCGAGAAGCTGCCGCTGAAATGTTTGGGCAAGCTGGAAGCGCAGGAGTTCGCCTGGCTGGCAGTCCATCCCGACGGCCGCCGCTGCTGGGACAGTGTGCGTCGGCGCAGCCTGCATCGTCCGTATGTCTCGCTGGAACCGCCACCTATCAGCGCCCAACTGTGCTTCCGGGGTGTCAGGCAGGGGCGGCTTTCGTTGGTGCTGGAAATCGAAAGTCTGTTCGGTCGGTCCTTGCCGTGCGACAGGCTGACCTATTCTCATTCGGCCGATCGGCACATCGTGCATAAAGGCACTGCGGATGATGCCGTGCAGACACATAAACGTGCCGCCAAGAAGGATGGCGTCGCTGATGGTAACGGTACGCCAGAGATCGACCCCCGGGCAGGCAGTCGCCGCAACCAATACCAAAACGCCCTGCCGTTGGTGGAACGCTTCAGCACCTTTGACCGCGATATTCCGGTAGACCGGGTCAAGACGCTGAAGGTTGTTCCTGCCAGAGACAGTCAGTCCCAAAATCCCTCTGGCGATGCCAGTAAAGGCCGGGGGACTTCAACATCGGCTGCTCGGTTCCCTGTCAGCTTGAATTTAGAAGCCGCACAAGACGGCTTGCCCCCCCATAGACTTCAAATATCTGGAACGCGCCGATGACTATACCGGCGAAACAGCCTGGCTGGCCGCCGTGGTGCGCCGGATCGCCGTCCTACGGCCACAGTTTCAAATCTCTATGTCCCATTTCTTCCTGAAAAAGGGGCGGGACTTTTCCGAAATCGGCCGAGGCCGCCGCGCCTGCCTTGTCGCGCTGTTCCGCTTCCCCGACCGACCGCCAGCCGTTCTGATCGATGTGGATCACACAGGTTTGCGGGGATTGGCCGCCATGATGCTGCGCTATACCGCCGAGTGCCCGTTTGCCGAGATGGAATGGCACATCAAAACCCTGCTCGACGCCCTCGTGGACAACAGCGGGAAATGGGACCGTAAGGCCGAAGCCAATCTCCCGCCATTTGTCACCTGCACGCGACAGAAGAAGGTATTGCGCCGACAGGGAGAACGAACGCCGGAAGAGATGTTGAGCGTGTGGACCGAGCGGCTGCTCAGTCGTCTTGCTGTGGCGTAACCTGTGAAAAGGGTGGTGCAGCGGCAAAGATTGACGGGATAGATGCCAATGAGCGTCTAATGGTTGTCGAGATTGCCAAGTTGGGTTTTGCCGACCCGGTGTTAGGCGCTCTGACCGTTGTTTGGTCACTACTCACAAAAGGGGGGAGCGAATGGCAAAGAAGGGCGGTCATGCCTATGAGGAGCGGGTGATCCTCTTTCTTGATTTTCTGGGTTTCAAGGAAATCATTGAGCAAACTGAACAAGATGAAGAGTTGATTAATCGTATAGCCCGCGCCATCGACCACATCAAAACGGTTGCTGAGGAAGAAGGGCTTCATGAGACGCAGCAAGTCACACAGTTTTCCGACTCGCTAGTCGTTTCGTATGCAGTCCACGATCCATCTGCCGTTTTCTGGTTGATCAACAATCTGGGCTATTGCGTGGTTGAGCTGGCTTATCAGGGCTTTTTGCTGCGCGGCGCCGTGACTGTAGGCCCGTTGTTACACACCTCGGATCATCTGTTTGGCCCGGCAATGGTCAAAGCCTATGAGTTGGAGAGCAAGACTGCCAAATATCCCCGTGTGATCGTTGATGAAGAAGTTTTTGAGGTCGCGCGGCAGAGCCGATCGAAACTTCACGATCCGGATGAGGAAGAGGGGTACGTGAAGGCTTTTCTTCGGACGGACGAAGATGGTCTGCACTATTTGGATTACGTTTCATGGAGCGCTGTGGTGGCGACAATAGGTGCGGATGCCGATTCTTATTGTCCATATCTTGAGAGGCTTTCATCACTCATAGGAGTAGGGATTTCCCATAGTGCCCCTCGTGTGCAGGAGAAGTACCTTTGGCTCTATGAGCGATATTTGGAAGAGATTGCGGTATTTGAGGCAACGCCAGAGGATTTTCCCGGGCGTGTCGAGAACCCGGATGTCCATGATTTCATAGTCTCGCTCCCTCGTTTCGTAGCCGAAGTCGCCAAAGCAAGAGCGAGCGTCAAGGAATTTAAGGATAAAGCTCGCTAGTGCATTGACACAAACGTAAGATTCACAAGGACGGTGGATCGTGCGATTCTACAGGAATGGCAC
>JASLCK010000341.1 GCA_030151865.1 Rhodospirillaceae bacterium
AAGGCCCGTGACGCCGCCCGCCGTTCGTCGATCCCGACCACAGGCAGCAACCCGGATGCGGGTGTGCCCGGTTCGTTCGGCCCGGGTGCGGAACCCCAGCCCGGTGCATAAGGGACAGGATACAGACTACGTGACAACCCGGTTCACTGTCATGGCAAGCCCCGCTCTTCCGCGGGGCTTGTCGCTTGAGGGGCTGGAAAACAGCCTATATGTCGCCCCCCTGGCCCCGTTATCCGGTGTCGCTGCCCAAGCCGCCGTTGCGTCCGGCCAGGGCTGGAGTCTGGCGGGCGGGCCGTTGTGCTTTTCCCAATGCCTGGTGCTGCTGCGTCAGGACGGCCGGATTTACCAATCGGTTTGCGGCTTTGCCGATCTGATCGACTGGTCCGAGATGGAAGGGCCTGATGTGGCCCGTCATGTCGGACGGCTGGTCAAACGTATCGGTGCCGCGCGTCCTGATTATGCCGGTCTGTCCATGGATCGCCCGCGCATCATGGGCATCGTCAATGTCACACCCGACAGCTTTTCCGATGGCGGCAGTTGGTTCGATGCCGATGAAGCCATTGCCCATGGCCTTGCCTTGCTGGAAGCGGGAGCCGATATCTTGGATGTGGGTGGTGAATCCACCCGTCCGGGATCCCAGCCGGTCCCGGCGGAGGAGGAAATCCGTCGTGTGGTGCCGGTGATCCGCGCCTTGGCTGAACGGGGCGCGGTGGTGTCGGTCGATACCCGCAACGCCCCGGTGATGACCGCCGCCGTCGAGGCGGGAGCGGCCATCATCAACGATATCTCGGCGTTGGAAGGACCGGGAGCCCTGCAGGCTGCCGCCACCAGCGGCGCGGCGGTGATGCTGATGCACATGCAGGGCGACCCTCAGACCATGCAGCAAGACCCGGTCTATGACTGGGCAGCTTTGGATGTGTACGATTATCTGGCGCAACGTGTTGCGTTATGCGAAGCGGCGGGCATTCCCCGCCAGAAGATTTGCGTTGATCCCGGTGTCGGGTTCGGCAAAAGCCTGGACCACAATATGGAAGTGATGGCCCATCAGGGGCTGTACCATGCTTTGGGCTTACCGATCCTGTTGGGTGTCAGTCGCAAAAGTTTTATCGCCAAAGTCAGCAAGGGCGAACCTGCGGGCCAGCGTCTGGCTGGGTCGCTGACGGCGGCGTTGGCCGGATTGGATCAGGGCGTGCAGGTGTTGCGCGTCCATGACGTGGCGGAAACCGCCCAGGCCCTGGCTGTCTGGCGCGGTCTTAAGGCCGCCGGGTAAGGAGAGGAAAACAATGGGTTTTCTGCCGCCCACCGTAGCCCCCGTGGTGATGCTTATCCTGTCCAACGTCTTCATGACCTTGGCGTGGTATGGCCATCTGAAATTTCCCGGCCGTCCGTTGTGGCTGGTGGTGTTTGCCAGTTGGGGTGTGGCCTTGGTGGAATATTGGCTGGCCGTCCCCGCCAACCGCATCGGCTATCAGGTCTATTCCGCCGCCGAACTGAAGACCATGCAGGAAGTGATTACCCTGGTGGTTTTTGCTATTTTCTCAGTGCTTTACCTGAAGGAAAGCTTCAGTTGGAGCCAGGGATTCGGCTTTGCCCTGATCGGGGCGGGGGCGTTCTTCATCTTCAAGCGGCCCTTTTAAACAGTCCGCCGAGCGGGGTGGGGATGTGCAATTCCCTTTTCTCGGCGGGGATGTTGGGCTAATCACAAAAGTCTCGTCACATGATGCGGTCTGTGCCCTGGCGCGCGGGCTGGCGTTATCCGGTTTTCGGGGTATGGCATGACACGCAAGTTTTTTGGGACGGACGGGGTGCGGGGAACCGCCAATATCGAACCGATGACCGCCCAGACGGCGATGAAGTTGGGAATGGCGGCAGGGCTTTATTTTACCCGTGGTTCGCACCGTCATACCGTGGTGATCGGCAAGGATACCCGCCTGTCGGGCTATATGCTGGAACCGGCTTTGACGGCGGGTTTCATCTCGATGGGGATGGATGTGGTGCTGCTGGGGCCGCTGCCGACCCCGGCGGTGGCGATGCTGACCCGGTCCATGCGCGCCGATCTGGGCGTGATGATTTCGGCTTCGCACAATCCTTATGAAGATAACGGTATCAAGCTGTTCGGCCCCGATGGTTTCAAGCTGTCGGACGAGGCGGAGCGTCAGATCGAAGACTATATGGAAAACGGTCTGGACGAACATTTGGCCCCATCGGCCAAGCTGGGCCGCGCCCGCCGTCTGGATGACGCCTTGGGCCGCTATATCGAATACACTAAGAACACCTTTCCCCGTGGTTTGCGCCTGGACGGCTTGAAGGTGGTGGTCGATTGCGCCAATGGCGCGGCCTATAAGGTCGCCCCCACCATATTGTGGGAACTGGGGGCGGAAGTGGTGTCGGTCGGCGTCAATCCCGACGGCTATAACATCAATAAGAACTGCGGTTCGCTGGCGACCGAAGCCATGCGTACCCAGGTGGTGGCCCATGGCGCGCATCTGGGGATCGCCCTGGACGGTGACGCCGACCGCATTCAATGCTGTGATGAAAACGGCATCATGGTCGATGGTGACCAGTTGATGGCCCTGATCGGCAAAGCGTGGAAGGATCGTGGCCTGTTGCGGGGCGACGGTGTGGTTGCCACGGTAATGTCCAATCTGGGGCTGGAACGCTATCTGGCGTCCCACGGCATGGCCATGCACCGCACCAATGTGGGCGATCGCTATGTCTTGGAAAAGATGCGCCGCGATGGTCACAATGTCGGCGGTGAGCAGTCGGGCCATATCATCCTGGCCGATTATTCCACCACCGGCGACGGGCTGGTGGCCGGGTTGCAGGTTCTGGCGGCGCTGGTGCAGTCGGGCAAGCCTGCCAGCCAAGTGCTGCGTCCCTTTACCGCCTTGCCGCAAATCCTGAAGAATATCCGTGTTCCCCATGCGGTCAGCGCGTCGGTGCTGGAAGATGGGCGGGTCGCTGCCGCCATCGCGGCGGGCGAACGGGCTTTGGAAGGTTCGGGCCGTCTGCTGATCCGCAAATCGGGGACCGAACCCCTGATCCGCGTCATGGCCGAGGGCGAGGACGATCTGCTGATCAACCAAGTGGCCGATGACATCATCGACGCCATTCGCAGTGTCGCCGGGGTGTGAGGACGCAGATGCACGGACGGGTTCTGATTATTGCCGGATCGGATTCCGGCGGCGGGGCGGGCATTCAGGCCGATATCAAATCGGTGACGGCCCTTAACGGTTATGCCGCCACGGCGATCACCGCTTTGACGGCGCAAAACACCCAGGGCGTTTTCGGCGTCTTGGATGTGCCGGTGGATTTCATCCGCCAGCAAATGGATCTGGTGCTGGACGATATCGGCGCCGACGCCATCAAGACCGGCATGTTGTCTAAGCCCGAAGTAATCGATGTGATTGCCGCCACCTTGTCGCAACGGGCGGCGGGCGTGCCGTTGGTGGTCGATCCGGTGATGGTTGCCAAGGGTGGACATAAGCTGTTGGACGACAGCGCCCACGCCGCGCTGAAGACCCGGCTGATCCCCATGGCCGCCGTCATCACCCCCAATATCCCCGAGGCCGAGGCCCTGTTGGGCGGTTCTATCCGCAGTGTCGAGGAGATGGCCCAAGCTGGCCGCACCCTGTTGGCCCTGGGGCCTAAGGCGGTGCTGGTCAAGGGCGGGCATATGGACGGCGACGTTCTGGTCGATGTTCTGGTGGATGACCAAGGCGTGCGCTGCTTCGACAGTCCACGCCAGAACACCGCCAACACCCACGGTACCGGCTGTTCCATGGCGTCGGCCATTGCCACCGGTTTGGCCCAGGGGCTGGATTTGACCGCCGCCGTCATGCGCGCCCGCGACTATATCCGCATTGCCATCGCCAGCGCGCCGGGATACGGCAAGGGCCATGGGCCGTTGAACCACGCCCATACGGTGCGTTCTCTTTCACCTTCTTGATCGGACGGGGCCCCTTATGAGCGCAGAAATGCAGGCCATGCTGGCGGAAATCGAAGCCGCCAGCGCCATTGTTCACCGCGATCTGGCCCCGACGCCGCATTATTGCTGGCCGCTGTTGTGCCAACGGGCTGGGGCCGAGGTCTGGGTTAAGCACGAGAACCATCAGCCCATCGGCGCGTTCAAGCTGCGCGGTGGGCTTTATTACATGCATCGCCTGCGCCATGCCGCCCCCGAAGTGACTGGGGTGATTTCCGCCACGCGCGGCAATCACGGGCAAAGTCTGGCTTATGCCGGGCGCAAGGCCGGGCTGACGGTGACCATCGTGGTGCCCGAAGGCAATAACCCGGAAAAGAACGCCGCCATGCGCGCCCTGGGGGCGGAATTGATCGAATATGGCGAGGATTTCCAGGAAGCTGCGGAACATGCCGCCCAACTGGCCGAAGAGCGCGGCCTGCATATGGTGCGGTCGTTTCATCCCTGGCTGGTCCAGGGCGTGGCCAGCTATGCCCTGGAATTTTTTCAGAGCCTGCCTGATCTGGATGCGGTCTATGTCCCCATCGGCATGGGGTCGGGGATTTGCGGGATGATCGCCGCACGCGACGCCTTGCAATTGTCCACCAAGATCATCGGCGTGGTAGCCGAAGGCGCGCCCGCCTATGCCGACAGCTTTTGGGCCGGGCGCGTGATGACGACGCCGACCGCCAACACCATTGCCGACGGCCTGGCCTGCCGGGTGCCCGACCCCATGGCCATCAGCGTGATCGCCGAAGGGGCACATAAAGTGGTGACGGTCAGCGATCCGCAGATCCTGGATGCCATGCGTCATTACTTCACCGACACACACAATGCGGCGGAAGGCGCGGCGGCTGCCCCCCTGGCGGCGCTGCTGGCCGATGCTGCCGACGGACAATTGCCGGGGCGCAAGCTGGGGCTGATTTTGTCGGGCGGCAATGCGGATCGGCTGCTGTTTGCGCAAGCCTTGTCTGACGGCGGCCTGGATTGACGTTCGGGCGGGGGGGTGACAAACTCCCCCACCTCTTTGACCGGCTGGGCCGCCTGTCGGCCTTGGCAAAGTGCCGATATGTGGCAAGTGAAGGAACCCCTCCATGACTGCTTATCTGCGGCCGAACGATCGGCCCGATAACCCCAATTTCTCTTCCGGTCCCTGCGCCAAGCGTCCCGGCTGGACGGTCGATGCTTTGTCGGACACGCCCCTGGGCCGTTCGCACCGCGCCAAGATCGGTAAAGCGAAATTGGCGGAAGTCTTGGATAAAAGCCGCGCCATCCTGGGGCTGCCCGAGGATTACCGCATCGGCATCGTGCCCGCGTCCGACACCGGCGCGGTAGAAATGGCCCTGTGGTCTTTGCTGGGCGAACGTGGCGTCGATATGGTGGCCTGGGAAAGCTTCGGCGAAACCTGGGTGACCGATGTGGTCAAGCAGTTGAAGCTGTCCGACGTGCGCACCATCCGCGCCGATTATGGCAAGCTGCCCGATCTGTCGCAGATCGATTGCGACCGCGACGTGGTGCTGACCTGGAACGGCACCACTTCGGGCGTGCGGGTCCCCGATGGCGACTGGATTCCCGATGACCGCAAGGGTTTGGTGATTGCCGACAGTACGTCTGCGGCGTTCGCCATGGATCTGCCCTGGCGCAAGCTGGACGTGGTGACCTGGTCCTGGCAGAAGGTGCTGGGCGGCGAAGGGGCGCATGGCATGATCGTGCTGTCGCCGCGCGCCGTGGCCCGTCTGGAAAGCTATAAGCCTGCTTGGCCGTTGCCCAAGGTTTTCCGCATGACCAGCAATGGCAAGCTGAACGAAGGCATCTTTGTCGGCGACACCATCAACACGCCGTCGATGATCGCCGTCGAAGATCAGATCGACGCCCTGAACTGGGCGCAATCCATCGGCGGTCTGCCCAGCCTGATCAAGCGTTGCCAGGACAATCTGAAGACGTTCGAGGACTGGGTCGCCAAGTCCGATTGGGCGGCGTTCCTGGCCGATGATCCCAAGGTGCGGTCCTGGACGTCGATCTGCCTGGTGATCAAGGCCCCGTTCTTCCAAAAGCTGTCGTTGGAGGAACAGACGGCGGTGTCCAAGAAGATCGCCGGTCTGCTGGATAAGGAAAAGGTCGCCTATGATATCGCGTCCTACCGCGATGCTCCGCCCGGACTGCGTGTCTGGGGCGGTGCCACGGTGGAAAATGCCGATGTTCAAAAGTTGCTGCCCTGGCTCGACTGGGCCTATGGCCAGGTGGCGGCTGAATACGGCGCTTGAAGCTAATTTCTATTCCGGGTAGATAGATCAGCCCCACCTGCAAGCCCGCAGGTGGGGCTTTTCTGTCTTTTTCTGTCGTTTCAATGTGATATTGTCACATTAATGTGAAATTATTTATCGCATTTTACTAATGACCGGGCTATTCTTTCCTAAAGTATTAACCCTAAAGTGGTGTCCGGTTATGTTCTCCCTTTCCCGAAAGACATATGCTCCGGTCGATGTGCCGGTGTCTCTGGCTGTTTCTGATGATCAGGCGGTCCTGTCCGCCATCGGATTGCTGATCGAGGGACGGTATCTTTCGGTGCCCGAGGGCGACACTGCCGTAACTCGAAAGTTGAAGGAACTGGCCGACGCTCTGCATGGCCGCGCCTTGAACGAGGCCAAGCGGGTGGTGGAAATTTCCATTCACGCCAACGAATCGGTGACCGCCACGGCCGAGATGATGCGCGAAGTCACCCATGTCGATAAGCGCGCCCACGAAATCGCCGCAGCAGCCCGTCAGTTAAAGACCTCGGTGCTGGAGATTTCCCAAAGCATCACTTCAGCCAATGACGAAGCGCAGACCGCTCACCAATTGACCGAGCAGGGCCAGCGCGCCGCTGATGAAGCGGTCGCCACCATGGAAAGCATTGCCCGCGCGGTGGAAAGTGCCGCCGCCCGCGTCGATGCCCTGGCGCAGGCGTCGGAACAGATTGGTGAAATCGTCAATCAGATCGAGGCGGTGGCCAAGCAGACTAACCTGTTGGCCCTGAATGCCACCATCGAAGCCGCCCGCGCCGGGGAAGCCGGTAAGGGTTTTGCCGTGGTGGCGTCGGAAGTGAAAAATCTCGCCAATCAGACGGCGCGGGCCACCGACACCATCCGCACCCGGATTTCCGGCCTGCGCGAAGAAATGTCGGCGATTGTCGTTTCCATGCAGGAAGGGGCCGACGCCGTTCAGCAGGGCCGCACCACCATCGCCCAGACCGGCGAAGACATGCGCGAGATCAATCATCAGGTGGTGTCGGTGGGCGGGCGCATCCGCGACATTTCCGCCATCATGACCCAGCAGAGCCAGGCGTCCGATCAGGTGGCCAGCGACATTGCGGTGATCGCCGAAATGACCCGCAGCAATGTGACGTCCATCAGCAACGTCATTGGCATCATGGATGACCTTGATCCCATCGTTGCCGCCACCGTCGGTGAGCTGACCAAATTCGAGATCAAGGATCTGACCCTTCATCTGGCGAAGTCGGATCATATGATCTGGCGCAAGAAGCTGGCGGAAATGCTGGTCGGACGGGTCACCCTGAAACCCGATGAACTGACCAACCATCATACCTGCCGCCTGGGCAAATGGTATGACGCCGTGCCAGCAGGTGTGCTGCGTGACCATCCCGCCTTCCGCCGTTTGGAATCGCCCCACTGCGAAGTCCACGCCCATGGCATCGAGGCGGCGCGCCTTTATCAACAGGGCGATCTGGAAGGCGCGGTGGCCGAGGTCAAGAAAGCCGCCGAGGCTTCTAAGGGTGTCATGACCGAGTTGAACAGTCTGAGCGATCGTAAAAACTGACAAGATGTGACAATTCAATACACCTTATTGATGTGAAATAATCCTTTCCCCCGCCACGGCTCATGCTACCTTGATTGGCAGGATGACCTGTGGGGGATCGGATGGTGTTCATTAATCGTAAGGAGCGTGGGGAAGGCGTGCTGGCGTCGGCCTCGTTGGAAGCCGTCGGTCCCACCCGCGAAATCGAGGAAGCGTCTGCCGCGATCGATCTGCTGTTGGCGGGAAAATATCTCTCGGTTGCCGATGGGGGGACGCCGCTGGGCCGTAAGGTCAAGCAACTGGCCGATCTGCTGCATGCGCGGGCCCTGAACGAGGCCAGGCGGGTGGTGGAAATTTCCATTCATGGCAATGAAGCGGTAACCGCCACCGCCGAGATGATGCGCGAAGTGGCGCAGGTTGATCAGCGCGCTCACCAGATTGCGACCACCACTGGCGGTCTGATGACGGCCCTGCAAGCAATTGCCGCCCAATCAGCCCAGGCCGATCAGCAGGCGCGCCTGGCCCAGGCCGAGGCGGAAAAGGGCCAGCACGCCGCCGATCAGGCTGTCGCCACCATGGAAAATATCGCCCGTGCGGTGGAAAGTGCCGCCGCCCGCGTCGATGCCCTGGCGCAAGCGTCGGAACAGATTGGTGAAATCGTCAATCAGATCGAAGCGGTGGCCAAGCAGACCAACCTGTTGGCCCTGAATGCCACCATCGAGGCGGCGCGTGCCGGCGAAGCGGGCAAGGGCTTTGCCGTGGTGGCGTCGGAAGTGAAAAATCTTGCCAATCAGACGGCGCGGGCCACCGACACCATTCGCACCCGCATCACCGGTTTGCGCCAGGAAATGTCGGCCATCGTCGCTTCCATGCAAGATGGCGCCCAGGCGGTGCAGACCGGGCAGGCGGTGATCGCCGAAACCGGCCACGGCATGGCCGAGATTAACCGTCAGGTGGAGGCCGTAGGGCAGGGTATCCGCACTATTTCCGCCCAGTTGGGCGAACGCAGCGGCGATTGTCGTGCGGTTTCCGACGATCTGACCCAGATTGCCGAAATGACCCGTCATAACGTCGATGTCATCAGCAATGTCATCACGGTGATGGATGGCCTTGATCCTATCGTTGCCGCCACGGTGGCCGAACTGACCAAGTTTGAGATCCGCGACCTGACGGTGCATCTGGCCAAGTCCGATCATATGATCTGGCGCAAGAAGCTGGCCGAGATGCTGACCGGAAAACTATCCTTGAACCCCGACGAACTGGCCGATCATCACGCCTGTCGCCTGGGCAAATGGTATGATGCCGTCCAGGATCAATCCATGCGCGGCCATCCGGCCTTTTCGCGGCTGGAAGACCCGCATCGTCAGGTTCACGCCCACGGCATTCAGGCGGCGCGCCTGTTCCGCGAAGGGGATGTGGACGGAGCCATCGCCGCTGTGCATCGCTGCGCCGAGGCGTCGAAGGGCGTCATGCAAGGCTTGGAGGAATTGGGAGGCCGACGCTAAGGGGATTTGGGGTAATAACGCCATTTCCGATTGCCGGAAATCGGTAAACGGGGTAAACGGAAAGCCCGCGCCGGGTTTTCCGTTGACGGCCCGATCCCGTCACGGCCCATCTCCGGCTACCGCGTCATCCTGGACCAGACGACGACCATATGACCGAGCTTGCGAACCGCGCACTGCTTCCCGCAGGGTTGCGCGACATCCTGCCGCCCTTTGCCGCCCACGAAGCTGACGTTGTCAATCGCGTCATGGCGGTGTTTTCCGGCCATGGTTATCAGCGCGTCAAACCGCCGCTGATCGAGTTTGAAGACAGCCTGTTGTCGGGCGTCGGCGCGGATATGGCCAAGCATACCTTCCGCGTCATGGACCCGATCAGCCAGCGCATGATGGCGGTTCGGTCCGACATGACCTTGCAGGTGGCCCGCATCGCCACCACCCGCCTGACCCGCGCGCCGCGTCCGTTGCGTCTGTCCTATTCGGGGCAGGTCTTACGGGTCAAGGGCACCCAGTTGCGCGCCGATCGCCAGTTCGCTCAGGCGGGCGTGGAACTGATCGGCCCGTCCAGTGCCGCCGCCGATGCTGAAGTGATCCTGCTGGCGGCCGAGGCCTTGGCCGTCGCCGGGGTCAAGGATGTCACCGTCGATCTGACCTTGCCGACGCTGGTGCCGCTGGTGGTTGCCGGTCTGGGCGACGAAGCCGGTTTGCGCGATGCACTCGATCATAAGGATGCGTCCGCCGTTACTGCGCTGGGCGGTAAGGCCGCCAAGATTCTGTCCACCCTGATCCAGGCGGTTGGCCCCGCCGACAAGGCTTTGGCGAAGCTGGCCGCCCTGTCGTTGCCGCCCGCCGCCGCTGCCGCCCGCGACCGTCTGGCCGAGGTGGTGGCCCTGGTGCGCCGCGCCGCCCCTGATTTGACGCTGACTGTCGATCCGGTGGAAAATCGCGGTTTCGAATATCACACCGGTATCGCCTTTACCGTCTTCGCCCGCCATGTTTCGGGTGAACTGGGGCGTGGCGGGCGTTATCTGGCCGATGGCGAACCCGCCACCGGCGCGACCCTGTTCATGGATACCGTGCTGGAAGCCGTGCCCGGCCCGCTTGAGGCCGAACGTGTTTTCGTGCCGTTGGAATTGCCGCCCGCCGTGGGGGCGCGTCTGCGCGCCGAAGGCCGGGTGACCGTTGCCGGTCTTGAAGAGACCAAAGATGCGATGGCCGAAGCCAAGCGCCTTGCCTGCAGCCATGTGGCGGCAGCCGATGGCGCTGTGGTTGCGGTCGAATAGTTCTGAGTTCAGGGGAGTTCCTGATATGGCGAATGTGGCTGTTGTCGGCGCCCAGTGGGGTGACGAGGGCAAGGGTAAGGTTGTCGATTGGCTGAGCGAACGGGCCGACGTCGTGGTGCGTTTCCAGGGCGGGCATAATGCCGGTCATACCCTGGTCATCAATGGCGTGACCTATAAGCTGTCGCTGCTGCCGTCGGGCGTGGTGCGCGGCAAGTTGTCGATCATCGGCAACGGCGTGGTGGTCGATCCCTGGGCCTTGCTGGCGGAAATCGACCGGATCGCCGAACAGGGCGTGAAGATCACCCCCGAGACACTGAAGATCGCGGAAAATGCCGCGCTGATCCTGCCCTTGCATTCGCATATCGACAAGGCGCGTGAAGAAGCTTCGGGTTCGTCGAAGATCGGCACCACTGGCCGCGGCATCGGCCCGGCCTATGAAGACAAGGTAGCGCGCCGCGCCATCCGCGTCTGCGATCTGGCCGACGATGCCGTGCTGGAACAGAAGGTCGAACGCCTGCTGGCCCATCACAACGCGCTGCTGCGCGGTTTGGGCATGCCGGAAGTGGACGGGGCCGAACTGCTGGCCAAGATCCGCGACGTCGCCCCGAAGATTCTGCCCTTCGCCGATGTGGTGTGGGAACGTCTGGACAAGGTGCGCCGCGACCGTCAGCGTATCCTGTTCGAAGGCGCTCAGGGCGCCATGCTGGACGTCGATCACGGCACTTATCCCTTCGTGACCTCGTCCAACACCGTGTCGGGCAATGCCGCCACCGGTTCGGGCATTGGTCCGGGCGGTGTCGGTTATGTGCTGGGCATCTGTAAGGCCTACACCACCCGCGTCGGCTCGGGTCCGTTCCCGACCGAACTGTTCGACCCCATCGGCGAACGGATCGGCGATCGCGGCCGTGAATTCGGTACCGTGACCGGCCGCCGTCGTCGTTGCGGCTGGTTCGACGCCGTTCTGGTCCGTCAGGCCATCAAGACCGGCGGCATTACTGGTATTGCGCTGACCAAGCTGGACGTGCTGGACGGTCTGGACGAGCTGAAGATTTGCGTCGGCTATCGTCTGGGCGACAAGGTCCTGCATCACCTGCCGGCCTCGCAGACCCTGCAGGCCAAGGTCGAACCGATCTATGAAACCATCCCCGGCTGGCAGGAAAGCACCGTGGGCGCCCGTTCCTGGGTCGAACTGCCCGCCGCCGCCATCAAGTATGTGCGCCGCATCGAAGAATTGATCGAATGCCCGGTGGCCCTGCTGTCCACCAGCCCCGAACGCGACGACACCATTTTGGTGCAAGACCCGTTCGCCGATTGATCTGATCGGTTCCGGTTTTTAAGAGAGCCGCCCCTGGCGACAGGGGCGGCTCTTTTTTATCAAAAATTTATTCCATCTCTTGTCAAAATTGTCCGCCGCCGCATTATTTATATCAGGGCAGGCAGTCATTACCGCATCAGGGAACCTCTCCATGTACGGAACCACCCGCGCCCCCGAATTGGACCGCCCCGGTCTGGTCTGGTTCAACACACCGCAGCCTTTGTCTCTTCCGGCCTTGCGCGGACGGATCGTCATTTTGGATTTTTGGACGTTCTGCTGCATCAATTGCATGCACGTCCTGCCTACCTTGCGCCGCATCGAGGAAGCCTTTCCCGACGAGGTGGCGGTGATCGGGGTGCATTCCCCCAAATTCGCCGCCGAGCGCGAACAGGCCAATGTCGCCCACGCCATCGCCCGTTATGGGGTGCGCCATCCGGTGGTGCACGACCCCTACATGATGCTGTGGGATGAATACGCCATTCACGCCTGGCCGACCCTGGTGTTTATTTCGCCCGATGGACAGGTGATCGGCCAGGTGTCGGGCGAACCCGATGCCAATGCCCTGATGGACGGCATCGCCCATATGATCACCCAGTTCCGTCAGGACGGTAGCCTGGACCCCGATTACCTGCCGCTGAGTGAGCCGGAGGAGGTGGGCGGACGCTTCTCCTTCCCAGGTAAGATCAAGCCTTGCCCGACGCCGCAGGGAACTGCCTGGGCGCTGGCCGACAGCGGCCATCATCAGATCGTTCTGTTGGATGATCAGGGAGCCGAGATCG
Organism: Rhodospirillaceae bacterium; assembly: GCA_030151865.1. GTDB lineage: Bacteria > Pseudomonadota > Alphaproteobacteria > Rhodospirillales > Magnetospirillaceae > JASLCK01. The sequence continues at coordinate 12,633 of JASLCK010000341.1, forward strand.
AACGCTTCGGCAGCGGACAGGCAGGCTTCGCCGACGGCATCGACGATGCGGCCTTTAACCTGCCCCAAGGTCTGGCCTGCGATGATCGTTTTATCTGGGTGGCCGATACCGGCAACCACGCCTTGCGCCGCATTGACCGGGCCAGCGGGCGGGTGGAAACGGTTAGCGGCACTGGGCGGCGTGGCCCGGCCTTGCAGGGAACTGTGGCCGCTGCGGGCTTGGCCCTGGCCTCGCCCTGGGATGTGGCTTTGGTGGACGGACTGGTCTATTTCGCCAACGCTGGCAGCCATCAGATCGCCCTCTATGATCCCGCCCGCGAGGAAATCCGTCAGGTCGCCGGAACCGGGGGTGAGGATTTACGCGATGGCCCGGCCCTGCAAGCACTGCTGGCCCAACCCAGCGGCTTGGCATTGGGTGCGGACGGGCTTTATTTCGCCGATTCCGAAACCTCGGCCATCCGCCGCCTGACCTTGGGGGACGCGCCCCGCGTCGAAACCATCGTCGGGCAGGGCCTGTTTGATTTCGGCAATCAGAACGGCCCCTTGGCTCAGGCGCTGTTGCAGCATCCCCTGGGGCTGGCGGTTGATGAGAGCGGGGTGGTTCTGGTGGCTGACAGCTATAACGGCTGCATCCGCCGCCTGAATCTGGAGCAGGGACAGGCTTTGGGGCTGAACCTGGGGGCGTGCCGCGATGATGTCTGCGTGCCGCTGGCCGAACCAGCCGGGATCGCCGTGGCGGGCTATGGCCGCTATCTGCTGTCGGATACCAACAACCATCGCATCGTCGAGGTTTTGACCCATTTGGGCCAATACCGCACCTGGGCCGAATGACGGAAGCGAAACGCCAGACGCGGAGTGTGCGTCTGCAAAGTCTGGCGTTTCCTTTCCTCGACCTTGCGTTGGATGATCAGCCTGTTACCATCAGCCTATCACCATGGGGTAGGTAGGGTTGGGGTATGACCGGCAAGGCGCGCAGCGAGATTATTCAGGATATTGAAGCCCATATCGCCAAGAATGGCGGTGGTTGGGGCGATTGGTTTGTCGGCGTGACCGACCGGCCCAAACATGCGTTGTTCAGTCAGCATGGATTGCGGGCCACCGGTGATGCCTGGATCGCGCGCAAGGCCAAGGACGATCTGCAGGCGATGGAGGTGCGCGATTATTTCCGCACCGTTCGCAAGACCAGGGCCCAGGCATCGGCAGGATCGCTGGACCATGTTTTCGTCTATGCCTATCGCTGCAAGACGCACACAAAGCCATAGGGTGATTGTGGGATTTGCTGCTTCTACCCAGATAAGTCAGACTTGATCAAACACAAGGCCAAGTGCATTTCCGAAGGTCTAGGCTGCGTCCGACATGGTTGCACGCATCCCATCGCGCCGTTAGGATCGCCGGATGCCAAAGCGCCGCCTCCCCCTTGGTTGGCGCAGTAAGAGGGCCTGTAATGAATTACGATCAGTTCTTCGCCGACCGGATCGCCGAGCTGCGACGTGAAGGCCGTTACCGCATCTTCGCCGACCTTGAACGTCAGGCGGGGGCCTTCCCAATGGCCAAGTATTACCGGGATGGTCAGGTGCATGATGTCACCGTCTGGTGCAGCAACGACTATCTGGGCATGGGACAACATCCGGTCGTGGTGGAAGCCATGGCCGACGCGGCCCGTAAATGCGGCGCCGGCGCGGGTGGGACCCGCAATATCTCGGGCACCAACCACTATCATGTGCTGTTGGAAGAGGAATTAGCCGCCTGGAACCGCAAGGAAGCGGCGCTGCTGTTCACCTCGGGCTATGTGGCCAATCAGACCACCTTGTCCACCCTGGGCAATCAGATTCCCAACCTGCACATCTTCTCGGACGCCCTTAATCACAATTCGATGATCGAAGGTATCCGCCAGTGCAAGGCCGCCCGCCATATCTGGAAGCATAACGATCTTCAGGATCTGGAACGCCAGTTGGCGTCGGTGCCCGCTGACGAGCCCAAGATGATCGCCTTTGAATCCGTCTATTCGATGGATGGCGACATCGGACCGATCGCCGCCATCTGTGATCTGGCCGAGAAGTACAACGCCATCACCTATTGCGACGAAGTGCACGCCACCGGCATGTACGGCCGCTATGGTTCGGGCGTCTGCGAACGCGAAGGGCAATTGGACCGCGTCACCATCGTTCAGGGCACCCTGGCCAAGGGCGTCGGCGTGGTCGGCGGTTATATCGCCGCATCCCATGCTCTGGTGGATTTCATCCGCAGCTTTGGACCGGGCTTCATCTTCTCGTCCGCCATGCCGCCCGCCGTGGCCGCCGCCGCCTTGGCGTCGATCCGCTGGCTGAAGGAGCATAACGAGGTGCGTGAACGCCATCAGGAACGCGCCGCCACCTTGAAGAAGCGCCTGACCCAGATCGGTGTGCCCTTCCTGCCGTCGGTCTGCCACATCGTCCCGGTGATGGTGGGTGATGCCGCCCTGTGCAAGCAGGCGTCGGACGAACTGCTGCGCCGTCACAACATCTATGTGCAGCCGATCAACTATCCGACCGTGCCGCGCGGGACCGAACGCTTGCGCATCACCCCGACGCCGCTGCATGACGACGCCATGATGGACCGTCTGATTGCCGCCCTGGCCGATGTCTGGTCGCGTCTGGGCATCCAGAAGGCTGCCGCCTGACCATCGCGTC
>JASLCK010000353.1 GCA_030151865.1 Rhodospirillaceae bacterium
CATCCGGCCCCTTGCCTTCCCTCCGCTAAAGCTCCGGAGCGCTCAACGCGCTAGTCACGCGGAACAAGTCCGCGCTCCCGGAGTTCTGACGGCGGCATCCTTACCTTCTTCCCTCCCCCTTGCGGGGAGGGATCGAGGGTGGGGGAGTAGGACAAGCTGGCCGCACCAGCATTCTGATTATTTTCTAACAGGCCAACAAAATCACACCCTATTTTTGCACAGGCTTTCCCCCTTGATCCAGGATCAAGCCCCAGGGGCGCATGGCTGTTTTCCGGCCCCGACGCGTTTTTCGCTTTGCGCTGGAACACGGTTCGCCCTATCACAGCGGATCGAAGTTTCGAGCCGAGAGATGGATTCCTTCTATTACCTGCGCGGCCTGGCCATTGGCTTCGCCTTGGCGGCCCCAGTTGGTCCCGTTGGCATTCTGTGCATTCGCCGCGCCCTGGCCGATGGACGGTACGCCGCCTTTATCGCCGGTTTGGGCGCGGCTTTCGCCGACACCTTCTATGGTGCGGTGGCCGGTCTTGGGCTGACGGTGATCTCGTCCTTTCTGATGGATCACACCATTATTCTGCGCCTGCTGGGCGGTCTGTTCCTGGCCGTTCTGGGCTTGCGCACCGCCATTGCCCCGCCGCAAATGGATGCTCAACCCTGCCGGGGAACAGGGCTGCTGAAAGACTTCATCTCGACGTTCTTGATCACCCTGACTAATCCCGCCACCATCCTGGCGGCCATGGGGGTGTTCGCCGCTGTCGGCGCGCTGGACGCCAAAAGCGCGGATAATGCTGGCACGGTGATTTTCGGGGTCTTCTGCGGCTCCACCCTATGGTGGTTGGTGCTGTCGGCCGCCGCCGCTTCGGTCCGCTCGCGCTTCACCCCTGAATGGCTGCGCCGTCTGAACCGGATTTCCGGCATCGCCCTGGTGCTGTTCGGCGTGGGAATTCTGATCAGCCTGGGCGTCAAAAGCTTTTAAGGCTGGCGAGTCATCACCCAAAAAGCATGAATGCCGCTGCGGGTCATCCCGGCGAAGCGACGCTTTTCCACAAAGCCAGCCCGGCGATAAACCGCCATGGCCCGCCCGTTGGCCGCCGCCACCGTCAGACGCAAGAGGGACGGGCGATAATGCGGCACGGCGAAAGCCAGAATGGCCTGAAAGAATTCCAACCCCAATCCCTGCCCGCACAGATCGGGCCGCATGCCGCAACCGATATCCAGGGCCGCAATATGATAAGGCCCGCCGTAAATCTGGGCGTCCTGACCGAAACAAGCGAAGCCCGCCAAATCGCCATCACGGCGAACCGCGAAATAGCCAAAGGCCGGAGCCAGCAGCATCGGCACATCCTCGTCGGCCATATCGTACATGGCATAACCCGGCCCATAGCGCCAACGGCTGATGGCTTGGGCATCCGACGCGCCCACCGGTTTCAAGCTGTATTCAGCCATGGAAGAACGGCTCTTATCCGAAAGAATTGCCAGGGATTGTGGTTACATTTCTGCGACGCCGCAATAAACAGTGGCATGCGCCGTACGGCAAGCATATCTTCGACGTCAGGGCCAGCCCGAACAACGTGGAGGACCAGCGACAGTGGGACACAGCACCCGCCTTGCAGCATTCCATCCACCGGCACGATGCGTCAGCGCAGCATGCCGACAGGCCAACGCCCCCTTCAGCACCCCTTCTTCCTTTTTGTGCAGCATTGAGAGCGACCTCCCCCGACGGGAGGTTTTTTTGTTTTCCGATCACCGTTGACCCAGATGGAGAGCAGCCCATGGCTAAGCGTTCCCGTCCTGCCGTTCAGCCGCGACACGAAACCAATGTGCACCCCCTTTACAGCAACGGCTCCAAACGTGGCGGCTGGACCCCGCTCGACGACGACGACCCGCGCGATCACCTGCGTGACCAAAGCTATGTGAAGAAAGTCCGCCCGCAATCGGAAAACCAGCAAGAACTGCTGGACGCCATGGCCGGCCACAACCTGACCCTGGCCTTGGGCCCGGCGGGCACCGGCAAGGCCTATCTGGCGATTTCGGCGGCGGTCGAAGCGTTGGACGAAGGCCGGGTCGGTCGCATCGTTTTGTCGCGCCCCGCCGTCGAAGCAGGCGAAAGCCTGGGCTTCCTGCCCGGCGACCTGCAGGAAAAGCTGGCCCCTTATCTGCGGCCTTTATACGACGCCCTGTCCGATCGCCTGGGCGGGAAGCGCCTGCGTGGTCTGCTGGCCGATGGCTCGATCGAGATCGCGCCCGTCGCCTATATGCGCGGGCGGACCCTGAACAACGCCTTCGTGGTAATCGACGAGGCGCAGAACTGCACCTATGGCCAATTGAAGATGCTGCTGACCCGCCTGGGCTGGCATTCCACCATGGTCTTGACCGGCGACCCCGACCAAAGCGATCTGCTGCCCGGTATTTCCGGTCTGGCCCCCATCGCCGAAAAACTGGCCAAGCTGGAAGACGAAGTGGCCGTTGTACACCTGACCGATAAGGACATCGTGCGCCATCCCCTGGTGGCGTCGATGCTGACGGTTCTTTAATCCAACAAAAGGGGCGGACCGGCGGTTCGCCCCCCTCTTTGGGTATCTTGGCCTTTGCGGTCCGGGCCGATATGCTGACGCCATGACCCAGACCCATGCCTCCCCCCATTTCTCCGCCCCTGTGCTGATGGCGCTGCTGGCCGCCCTGTTGTTTGGTGCCAGCACCCCGCTGGCGAAAATGCTGCTGAGCGATATCTCGCCCTGGCTGTTGGCTGGGCTTTTGTATCTGGGCTCGGGGCTGGGCTTGACCCTGCTGGCCCTGCTCCGCCGTTTGGTTGGGCATAAGACCGACGCACAGGCAGAACGGTTGGCCGCCGCCGATCTACCCTGGCTGGCCGGGGCTATCCTGGCGGGCGGTGTCGCCGGCCCGGTGCTGTTGATGATTGGTCTGGCGGGCGTCAGCGGCGCGGCGGCGTCCCTGTTGCTGAATGCCGAAGGGGTGTTCACCGCCCTGTTGGCCTGGTTCGCCTTTCGGGAAAATTTCGACCGCCGTATCGCTTTGGGCATGCTCGCCATCGTCGTCGGGGCAGTCTTGCTGTCTTGGACGCCGGGCGAACTGTCGTGGCGCGACACCCTGTCGCCCCTGGCGATCCTAGGGGCCTGTCTGTGCTGGGGCATCGACAACAACCTGACCCGCAAGGTCTCGCTGTCCGACCCGGTACGCATTGCCGCCAGCAAGGGACTGGCGGCGGGACTGGTCAATCTGACCCTGGCTTTGGTTTTGGGGATTGGCGCGCTTCCCGCCCCGACCTTGCTGGGCCAGGCAGGGCTGGTGGGCTTTTTCGGCTATGGTGTCAGCTTGGTGCTGTTCGTCATCGCCTTGCGCGGCCTGGGCTCGGCGCGAGCCGGGGCCTATTTCTCGGCGGCACCGTTTGTCGGGGCGGCGCTGTCCATCCCCTTGCTGGGCGAACAGCCCACACTGCGGCTATTGGCAGCGGGCGGGTTGATGGCGTTTGGACTGTGGCTGCACCTGACCGAACGCCATGACCACGCCCACGACCATGGCGAAACCGACCATGCCCACAGCCACCGCCATGACGACCCCCATCATCAGCATAGCCACGCCCCCGGAGAGGAACCCGTCCCCCCCGATGCGGCCCATGTGCATTGGCACCGGCACGCCCCGTTACGCCACAGCCACCCCCATTATCCCGACAGCCATCACCGCCACGCCCATTAAACCTTACCCTAGCAGGGGCACATGGGGGGCGGCGGTGCGGGGCAATATCCCCGTCAGGCGTGGGTCATCCATCACTTCGACCAAAAAAGCGTATGGAACGAACCCAGCGCGGCGATAAAAGGCCAAGGCGTTGGGATGGTCGAAATGACAGGTATGGACCCACAGCCGTTCGATCGGGCGGCTCCAGGCCAACGTCAGGGCACGCTCCATCAAATACCGCCCAGTTCCCTGACCGATGGCATCCTTGACCAGACCAAAGAACACCAGTTCGCACTGTCCGGCATCGCGGAAATCAAGTTCCAGCAACCCGGCAGGCTGGCCGTTTAGGGACAACACCCAAACCTCCACCAGCGGATCTTGCAAGGTTTCGGTCAGCCGGTCATCGGCCATCACCAGCCGCGACGTCCACAGCCAATCTTCGCCGATGCGGCGATAGAGCGCGCGATAAGCGGCAATATCGGGGGCAACCATCCGATCCAGATGGACACCGGTCGGCGGAACCTGCAGAACGATCTCGGGGCGGGAGCGCATTTCCAGACAAGTCACGACGTTGGCCAGCTTGCCCGACGGCACGGCGGAATAGCCCATGGGCAAGGGCGGATTGGTCTGGTTCATGGCGGCGTGGCCTTACTCATTTCTGAAACGGATCGGGATGGTGCCTTCCTTACCAGGGCAATTCGCCCTGGTCATTGACAAAGCAACCGGTGGGGCCGCCATCATCCACCAGGGC
>JASLCK010000354.1 GCA_030151865.1 Rhodospirillaceae bacterium
GCCAGAGCGGGACTGGCGGAACAGGCGCATGTGGGGATACCAGGGCGTTGGTGCTTCCGTCCGTCCCCAGCGCCAATCGGCGATGTGAGGCAGTAAGGTCCATACCGGTTTTCCCAGGGCCGAGGCCAGATGCGCCACGGCCGTATCGATGCTGATCACCAGATCGAGCTGGCCGACCGCCGCCGCCGTATCGGCGAAATCGTGCAGATTGGCGGACAAGTCGGTCAGTCCTGGAATTCCGGCCTCGTCCAGTTCCCGCTGTTGCGGGCCGACCTGCAAAGCGTACCATGCCACATTGGGTGTTCCCGAGATCGTTTTGCGGAACATCTCCAGCGGGATGCAGCGCCGGGTGTCGGGATAGGGACGGCTTGCCCACACCAAGCCGATCCGCAACCGCGTCTCGCCCCGCAACCGTTCGGTCCAAAGCGCGACATCCTCCGGGCACGGATGCAAATAGGGGACAGCGGACAGCGGCAAATCCGCAGTGCGCAACCCCAGACGCAGCGGCAGGCTGAGGATGGGCAACGCATAGTCAAGCGCAAGATCCATCCTTACCGCATTGGGCTGATCGGGACGCGGGATTACCTGGATCTCCGGCAGACTGGCGCGCAGCAGCCGCAGCAGGGGGGCTGGCACTTCCAGCAATACCTCGGCGTCTTTTTGCTTGGCCAAGGCGGCAACCAGCGGCACGAACTGCAGAATGTCGCCAAAGCCCTGCTCGCTCCAGATCAGGATGCGCTTACCGGCCAGCGGCTCGCCTCGCCAGGGAGCGGCAGGCAGACGGCGGCGGGGTTCGGGAAAATCCGGCCACTCCCAGCGCCATTCATATTCGGCCCAGCCTTGGTCGAAGTCGCCGCGTTTTAGCAAGGCCAGCGCCAGATTCCAATGGCCCAGGGCAAAGCCCGGCGCGATTGTCACGGCCATCCGGTAGCAGTGCAGCGCCGCGTTTGCCTGACCAAGCTCCATCAGGACCTTGCCCAGCGAGGTCAGGACGTCTTCGACGTTCTCGATGCCTCCCGAGGCCGGTGTTTCGGGCAGCGGAGGAAGTCGCGCCAGCAAGGACTTGTCGATGTCGGCTTCCAGGGTGGTCAGGAGCCCGGCGATTTCCGGTGCGGTCCGTCCGTAAAGGTGTAACGCACGGATCAGGAAGGCTGCGCCTTCGGGCAACTGGTTCAGCCACGCCAGGCAGGTGCCCAGATTGGCGTTACCGGCATAGCTGGCCGGATCTCGGGCCAAGACCTGCCGAAACACCGGCTCGGCCTCTTTGTACTGGCGCATCGCGTAGAGGGCACTGGCAAAATCGGCCAGAACCCGGGTCCCCTCGGTCGGCTTGCCGATGCGGTCCAGGGCGGCGCTCAAGTTGGCATAACCCATCCACAGCGCCGGTTCCAAGCGGATGACCTTCAGGAACAAATCGGCGGCGCGGCCATGCTCGCCCTGGGCGGCGGCGATCAATCCCAACTGATGCAAACAGGGCGCGGTCAGTGCCGACTGGTCGATCAGATTGGTGTACATCATCCGCGCCCCGGCCAAATCGCCGTCTTCGTGACGGCGCATGGCTTCGGCGAAGGCGGGTACGGCGGCGGCCAGTTCGGGGAACAGCCGGGGTTTTTCGGTTTGTGGCAACGACACGGCCCTTTATTCCGGCAGGTCCCATACCGGTTGAACGATTTGAGCGATACCGGGGCCGAAGCGGCTCAACATGTCCGGTGTGACGGTGATAACAGCGCTTCCGCCCTTGAACGCCATGCCGCGGAGCGGATTTTCCAGCACTTGCACGGCATGCGTCAACGGATCGGTGGCTGGGGGGGCAGAGGCCGACGCTGGCGTGGGGGCGTTCAGCAAGGCGATCTGCGTGCGGGTCAGGGGATCGATGATGGACAGCATGCCAGGGTGATTGCCGGTGCTGGCAAGTATGTAGTTGCCGTTGGTCAGCGACGTCACCACCTCGGTATAGTTGCCGGCGTGGGTGTTGGCGGCGATGTTATAATCGCCGTTGCTGCCGACCAATTGGTAGTAGCTTCGACCGCCGCCGAACAGGCCGAGCGTGGCACCGGGATCGTCGCTGCCGTACAGATTGCTCCAGATGACCTGGCCATTCAGCGCCTTGCCATAGGGGCCGCGGACATTGCCGGTGGTATAGCTGATCTGGCGGGGGGTGATGGTCACCGAGCCGGGCTCGTAGAAGATGGTATAGGCGATGCCGGACAAACTGGTGGCGGTGGCCCCGGACAGGCTGACGTTATAGGTGCCGACCGACGAGCCCTGACTGGCTCCGGACAGGGTCAGGCCGCGCACCACCGCCGACGTGTCGCGGCTCCACAGGTTGTTGTAGGTATAACCGGCGCTGCTCAAAGCGTCGCCATAGGCGGCGGTCTGGGTGCCAGCGCCGATCGTCAAAACGAAGGGCGAGGCGCGCAGGATCGGCGAGCTGGAATTGCCCGAGCTGGCCAGATACCACTTCGAAGAAAAGTCCCAGTTATAGACATTGACCGAGGCGTCGGTGGACAAAGATCTCATCTGGGTGCTGGTCAGCCCCGTGCCATCACAGGTACCCACACCGCAGGCGGCCAACTGTCTGGTGGCAGTGGTGTCCCAATAGCTGGCCGATAACGTGCCGCCATTCTCTCCAGCCAGCCCGCCGACAGAGCTGCCGCCGCTGACGGCGCCGGTGGCGTAGCTGTTCGACACCGTGCCGTAGTAGGTCAACGTGCCGTCCGCGCTATGGGCCGTGCCGATGTTCAATCCCACCAGCCCGCCGACAGAGCTGCCGCCGCTAACGGCGCCGGTGGCGTAGCTGTCCGAAACTGTCGCGAGGTTCCATCCGATCAGTCCGCCGATATACTGGTTAGTTCCACTGACCGCGCCGGTGGCGTAGCTGGTCCTCACCGTGCCATAATTATCTCCGATCAGTCCGCCCACCCACCCACCGCCGGTGACGGTCCCGGTGGCGAAGCTGTTCGACACCGTGCCGGTGTAGGCGTTGCTTCCCACCAGCCCGCCGACCTCGATGGTGCCGCCGTAGATGTTGCCGCCGTTGACGTTGCCGGTGGCGGCGCTGCCCGATATTGTGCCGGTATTCCCTCCGACCAGCCCGCCGACGCCGCCGGCGTGGGCGCTGGCGTTGCCGGTGGCGACGCTGTCCGACACCGTGCCGGTGTTCATTCCAATTAGCCCGCCGATTACCTGGCCGCCGCTGACGGTGCCGGTGGCGTAGCCGCCCGACACCGTGCCATAATTATCTCCGATCAGTCCGCCGATATTGTAGCTGTCGTAGGTGGTACCGCTGACGTTGCCGGCAGCGCTGCTGGTCAACACCCTGCCCGTGCTGGTGTTAACCCCGACCAGTCCGCCGAAATACAAACTGCCGCGGACGGTAGCGGTGGCACTGCTGTCCGTCACCGTGCCTGCATTGCCGCCAACCAGCCCACCGACTTGTTGATAGCTACTGACGCTGCCGCTGGCGGTGCTGGCCGTCACCGTGCCGGTGTTATACCCGACCAGCCCGCCGATTTTGTCGGAGACGCTGAAGCCGTTGCTGACGGCGCTGCTGGCGCTGCTGTCCGACACCGTGCCGGCATTATCTCCGACCAGTCCGCCGGCATGGTTATAGCCAATGACGCTGCCGCCGGTCACGGCGACATTGACGACATTGCCATTGTTGCTTCCGGCCAGGGCGCCGACATAATCGTGCCCTGTGATCGAGGCATTGGCCAAAATCAGGTTGCGGACCGTGGCACCGGAAGCGACGGTGCCGATCAGTCCGGTATAATCGGTCGACGAGGTGACGCTCAGGTTGGAAATAGTATGGCCCAGCCCCTCCAGGGAGCCGGTCAGATTGGTGATTACCGACGCGCTATGGCTGCCGCCCGCGATGTCGGAGGCCAGCGCGTAAGCGCCGGCCGGGTTGGCGATCACTGGCGACAGATCGCCGACCGTGGTGAACGCCGTGCCGTTGATGGCCAGATGCCCGGTCCCCGTCGGCAGGCTTACCTTAGCCCCGGACACCAGAAAATTACCGCCGCTGCCCCCGTCATTGTATTTGATCGCCAGATTGGTGCCGGTGATGTTGGCATTGACCAGCACCGAGTGATAGGCATCCAGAGTCAGGCTGGCCGAACTGTTCCAGGACAGCGCCGAAGCGATGGTGATGTCGCCCTTACCGCTGGCATTGGTTGTCCCGCCAAAGGCCGTGGTGGCGTTGCTGGCGGTGGTTTGCAAGGTGACCGAGGTGTCGTTGGCGAGCGCGCTGTTGATGCTGGCCGCCGCCGCTGAATTGATGGTCAGGTCGTAAGGGTCGAGCAGCCACGACCCCGCCTTGCCCTTGGGAGAGGCCGCGCTGATCGTGGCACCGGAGACATCCAGGGTTCCGCCCGAGGTTTCGATGGTGCCGCCGTTGCCGCCCGCCGCGCCGCCGGTGGCGGTCAGTGTTCCCGCCACCGTCGCCGAACCGTCGCTGATCACCTTGGCCGTGCCGCCGTCGCCGAGGCGTCGAGCGTCGCCCCCGAGGCCACACTGATGGCCTTGGTGGCGCTGACCGATACCGTGCCGCCGCCCGCCACGCCGCCAGCCAGCAGTTTGGCACCGTCGATCACCGTGATGGTGTCGCCCGCCATCGTGATCGCACCGCCCTTGGTGTCAGCCTGCGTTCCCGTGGCGTCGGCGGTACCCGAGACGGCCACCGTGCCGTTGCCGCCGCCGTCGAGGACGATTTCGCCGTTTTTGGTCCCCACCGAGCGAGCCTGCGCCACGCCGCCCATGTTGATGACGTTGCTCAGGATGTCGCGCGCCGCATTGGCCGACAAGATGATGGCGCCGCCATCGGCCTTGATGGTTCCCGAATTGGACACCAGCGCCTGCAACGACTGCCCATCGGGCGCCGTCACCGTGCGGCTGACCTTGTCCGAGACCACCAGATTGATCAGTTTGTCGCCATAAAGATCGACTGAAAAGCTGTTGCCCGAGGCCAGTTGCACCGTGCCCAGGCGGGCCTGGATCACCCCGGAATTTTCTGCCCCCGGCGCCACCAGCCCGACCAGGCCGGCGTCGGCTGCGGTGATGGTGCCGCGATTGACCACCGAGGCGGTGGCGCTGTTGGACGGGCTGTCAAAGACCAGGTTTCCGGCCATGAAATTGGCGTCGGCAATGCCGGTGGTGGTGGCGATGATCGCCCCCACTTTGACCTGTGATTCGGCTCCAAACAGGATACCGTTGGGGTTGACCAGGATGATCGTGCCATTAGCCTTGAGTTGCCCAAGGATGGTCGAGGATTGCGAGCCCAACACCCGGTTCAGCACCTGCATCAGGGCGTCGGTCTGCACGAAAAGCACCTTTTCGCCCGCCGCGATGTTGAAGCTGGACCAGTTGATGACCAGCTTCTGACTGTTTTGGATGACGTCGAGTTCGGTGGCGCTTTTAGCGATGATCTGCCCCGAGCCCTGAACGATGGTGCCGCCCTGGGGCAGGGCGTGGGCCGACGGTGCCGGGATCGCCACCACCAGGGACAGCGCCGTGCAGGCCAGCAGCGCCGAACGCCGCCGCGACCAGCGCGGTCCACAGGTCATGGCCGGAAGAGACATCGGGTGATGATAGTTCATGATGGGCTCCTCAATACCGCACAACCAGGGTGGCGAAACCGCGCACGCCCTTGCCCCGGTCTTCCGTCTCGATGCGGGTCAACGGCTTGGCCAGTTGCAGATCGAACGAGGCCCAGTCGTTGATGTCGCCGCGCAGGCCCATGCCGACCGAAGTCAGCCCGCCACCCTCGTTCCCGTCCTCCGCCGGATGCATCCGCCAGATGCGGCCGCCGTCCCAGAACCCATAAAGCAGCCAGTCCTTCAGCATGGGAACCTGGGGGCCGGCATATTGTAATTCTGCCTTGCCAGCCAGCCCGTGATCGCCCGCCAGATCTCCGGCGTCGTAGCCCCGTCCGTACTGGGCTCCGCCCAACGAGACCTGCTCGGCCGACAGCAGCGTCGATCCCGCCACCTGCGCCTTCGCCCCCAGTTGCAAGGCGAAGGGACCGTAAAGTCGCTGAGTGCGGATGATCTCGGCGTCGGCCTTGATGAAATCCGAATGCCCCCCCTTTACCGACAGATTGTCCGAGCCGCTTCGCGTCGCCCCCAGCACATTCAGTCCCTGTGCCACCTCCAGCGTCAGCAGGCTGGCCGCCGGTTGCGCCGCCCAGGTGTCCGCCCAGTCGTAGGCGGCTGAAAGACGCGCCGAGCGCAGGCGGTCGTTGGAAACGGTTTCGTTGACATTATAGTCGATGCCGCTGTTGCGTGCCTCGAAACGGGCCGTCAGAGTCAACGTTTCGGCGCGGCTGCGGATCACGGGGCGGCTGATTTCCATGCCCGTCACCTGGGCGTGATTGCGAACCAACTCCTCCTTGAGCAACCCGCCGGGATGCGACTGCGTGTACCCGGCGTCGAAGGCCAGCTTGGTGCCTTCATCATCCAGGGTTTCTTCGTGGATCAGATGGCCGTACTGCAATTGCTCGGTGTGCCGGGGCACCGTGGCATAGGTCAGGCTGGTGTGGTCGCGGCCGTTGATCATGCCGTTCAAATCGGCCGTCGTCGTCGCCCGCCATGGGCCGATATAGCGGCTGCCACGGTTGTCGAGACTGGCCGCCATCGTCACCGGTTTACGCTCGACATTGAAGATCAGATCGGCGGCCCCGGTCACGGTGTCCGAGGGCTTCAGCGTTCCCCTGACGGTCGCTCCCGGCAGGTCGGAGGCCAGCAGCAGGCAGCGTTCCAGGGTGGCAAGTTTCAGCGGTTTCTCGGCGCGAATCGTTTTGGCATAGCCCTGCAACAGGTCGTTCACCGCCGCCGCGTCGTCACCCTGGACGATCACCTGATCGATCGAACCTTCGACGACACGCAGATGAACGATGCCGTCGGCACCGATTTTTTGCGGCGGAACCACCACCTGACTGAGAATATAGCCATCGCCGGTGTAACGGGCGGTGATGGCGGCGGCGATGTCGTAAAGGGTCTTGACCGACACCGTTTGGCCAATGGATTTTTCATAAAACGGCCGCAACGCTTCGTCGGCATAGACCGTCGAGCCGTCGATCACCACCTTGGTCAGGGTGAAGCTGGCCGCTTCGGCGCCCGGCGGCGCCACGGTGCCGGGGATTGTCGGCGTTACGATGCCTTCCCCCGAGGATTGCGGGACCGCCGGGATCTCGAATTCCCGCTCGATCCGGTTCGGGTCGACCGCCCCCGGCATCGCTGCCCAGGCCATCGGTAAGGAAACATTCCC
>JASLCK010000386.1 GCA_030151865.1 Rhodospirillaceae bacterium
GCTCAAGCGCCGCTCTGGCTTAAGAGTCTTTCGCGTTCTTGATTCAGCTTAAATGCGAAAGTCTCTAGGCGGGCAGGGTGAAGAAGAAGGTGCTGCCGCGATCGGGACTGGATTCAACCCAGATTTCCCCGCCATGCCGCTCGACGATGCGGCGGCAAATGGCCAGGCCGATGCCGGTGCCTTCATAGCTTTCGCGGCTGTGCAGGCGTTGGAAGATATCGAAAATTTTGTGCCAATATTGCGGCTCGATCCCGATGCCGTTGTCGCGCACCGAAACCAGCCACAGCCCGTTGGCTTGCAGCAACGCATTGATATGCACCACCGGGGGGATGCCCGCGCGTTGATATTTGATGGCGTTGCTGAGCAGGTGGGTCAGCAGGATCGACAATTGCCGGGGATCGCCCTTGACCACCGGCAGGGTGGTATGGGTGATGCTGGCTCCACTGGCGGCAATCATACCCGACAGATTGTCCTTGGCATCGTGCAGCGCGTTTTCCAGCGGTGTCGGCGAGAAGGACGCCCCATCGGTGCCGATGCGTGAAAAAGCCAGAATGTCGCGGATCTGCTGATGCATGCGGTGTGCACCCTCTACCGCGAAGGTGATGTATTGATCCGCATCCTTGCCAAGCTTTCCGCCGTAATCGCGTTGCAGCAGTTGCAGATAGCTGGTGATGCTGCGCACCGGTTCCTGTAGGTCGTGGGACGCCACATAGGTGACGGTTTCCAATTCCTGATTGGCGCGCTTCAGTTGTTCCTCGGCCGCTTTCTTTTCCGTGATGTCGCGGCTGATGCCGATCAACCCCAAGACCTCGCCATCGGGGCCGTAGAACGGGGTCTTCAGGGTATCAAGAAGAATGCGCCGTCCATCGGGATAGCTGATCCATTCCTCGTTCCGCTGCGGCTTGCCGCCTTCCAGCATCTCGCGGTCCTTGCGCCGGTAAAATTCGGCAATCTCCGGCGGGGCAAAGTTGTGGTCGGTTTTGCCCTGCATGTCCTGTTCGGTCTTGCCGCAATAGGCGGCAAAGGCCCGGTTGAAGCCCAGATAAGCCGATTGCGGATCCTTGAAGAAAATCAGGTCGGGAACAGAATCGATCAAAGCCCGCAGCAAAGCCTTGTCATGGGCCTGCGCCAAATAGGGACGGCGTACACCTGAGACAAAAATTGATTGAAAAACAAAAAGATAAGCTACTGTCTTAAGAATATGCCCAACCATGTTGAACAGGTCGGTGACATCGCCGTAGGCGCTGAAGAACAATTCGCACACGGCCAAAAGCCATGCTGCGGCGGCGATCCCATAATAATCCTGTTGGTGGGTTTTGACGCCCTTGCGCACCAGCAGCAGGGCGCTGATTGCGTAAAGCGTTATCAGCAGATATTCGCTGTGGATTTTCAACGGCGTCAGGCCGCTCCCGGCGAGGAAGGTGCGCGGCAGCCAATCGGCGTGGAACAGAAAAAGCCAACTGCACCCAGCCAACAGGGCCATGGCCGTGGTCAGGGCGAGGCGGCATTGCAGGGCCGACCAGGACCGGTCGGATAAAAGGGCCGCGCCCAGAAAGGCGGCGGCGGCAACAAAACGGCCGGCCAGCCAGAAGTTGATCGCTTTTTCCGGTCCGCTGGGCGTTACGAACGTCGGCATCCCCTGATAGGACAGCATGTGCAAAAGATCGAGCGAGGCGACCAGGAAAAAACCGGAAGCCAGGAACACCACACTTTTATTGTTGGTGATGCCACGCAGGTTCCACCCCAAGGCAAATACCATCGCGGAAATGATAGTGGCCAGCAGTTCCAGAACAGAATGCATCGGAAGATAGAATTCCGACGGGATAATCTTATTGGGAGGCATAAGCGCGAAGAAAAGAAGACTTGCTATCGTGAAAAGGGCAATGGAATGAATCAGAAAGCGAGACTGCCAGGGAAGGCGTCCTAAGTTCTGTTCCGCAATCTGTTCCACCGCCTTAAGGGTGCGTTCCTGTTGAATGTTCATTTCCCGCACTCACGCATAGAATGCATTTATTATGCCTGCTTTCGCGCTCTAATTATAACTCTAATAATTCATCTGCATATGATCGGAATGCAATTCAGTGAGACGATCCGATGAAATCTGTTCGCCCAGGGCTTCAATGTCGTTGAAGGCGTAGTCGCCGTTCAGGGATTCGATGTGCCAACTGCGGCTGGCGACACGCCACAGGCCCGGATGCCATGATCCGTTCAGATAGACCCAGTAATAGCGCTCTTCGGTGTCGGGGGTGAGTGTGCGGCCCATTTGGAGGTGCTCCTTCCTGCAATCGTCAGGAGAGTGAGACGCAAGTTCTGTGCCGTCTTTCGGGATGATGGAATAAATTTTTAACTATCTGATATTATTCATTCTTAAACCTTTTGGTCGGATAATTAGCATCGTTCGCCCCGAGTGCTGATTGCAAAATGCAGAAAATGCGCCGGGCGTGATTGCAGATTGATAAGGATTTTATCCGCCTTCTGAACAGTGGTTGGTCTGGGTAAAGTCATTTATGCTGATAAACGTTGCGTTTGATAATGTGGCTTGCACAATCAACGCATCGTCCAGGATGCCGGGGGGGCAAGGTTAAGGGGAGTTGCGGAGCGATCAGGGCTGGTTCGCTCCGTCAGGGATGGAAACTGGCTTTGATAGACGTTGAAACGCCTTTGCCTTGCGGCATCGTGACTCTTCCCGCCCAGACGCCCGATTGGCCCTGCGCGCCGGAAGACCTGCCTCTACGGGAGCCCCTGGCCCATCCGCCGGAAAAAGCCGTTCATGTCCCCGCCGCCCTGCGGGTGCTGCTGGTCGAGGACGATCCCGGCGACGCCCATCTGGTCAAACGGGCTTTGACCCGCATGATCAAGCCGCGCTTTATCGTTACCCATGTTGAAACTCTGGAAAGCGGCCTGCACGCTTTGTCCCAAGGGGACGGCTTCGATGTGGTGCTGCTGGATCTGAGTCTGCCCGACAGCTTTGGCATGCATACATTGATGAGCATGCAACAAGCCGCGCCGCGTTTGCCCATCGTCATCATGACCGGTCATGATGATCCGGAATTCGCTGAGGGCATGCTGGAAGCTGGGGCCCAGGATTATCTGGTCAAAAGCGGCGATCCCGGCAGCATGGTGGCGCGCGCCATCCGTTACGCCATCACCCGGATGGCCGCGCAGATCGAACGCAATCTGTTGACCGAACAAGTGATGGACCATCAGCGCAGTCTGATGCAGGAACTGACGTTGGCCCGCAGCATGCAGTTCGACCTGCTGCCGTCGCCCGCCAAGATGAATCCCATGCTGACCCGCCTGGGCATCGGGGTGGAAGCCGATTTCGAGCCGTCATCCAGTATCGGCGGCGATCTGTGGGGCTGCATCGATTGCGGCGGCGATAAGGTGGCGTTTTACACCTTCGATTTTTCGGGACACGGCGTTGGTGCGGCCTTGAACGTGTTTCGCCTGCATGCCCTGATCTCCAACCATTGGCAGCAGGCTGGCGATCCGGGACAATTCCTGGCGTCGCTCAACGTTTTGCTGAGCGGGCTTTTGCGCCGCGGGCAATTCGCCACCATGTTTGTCGGCGTATTGGATTGCGCCGCCGATGAAATGATCTGGTCATCGGCGGGCGCGCCTTGTCCGTTGCAGGTCAAGGATGGAATTCCGGCCTATCTGGAGGCGAAAGGCATGCCGCTGGGATTGGTCGCGTCGTCGTCTTATCGAACCCAGCGCACGCCGCTGCCGGTGGGGGCGTCGATTTTTCTCTACAGCGACGCTTTAACCGAAGCTGAACTGCCCGACGGAAAAATGTTGGGCGAAGAAGGCTTGTTGGCCTTGGTCGAAGATGTTCTGGGTGGGGAGGCGGTCTTGCGGGTTGGTCGTTTGATGGCAGCATTTCGGGCGCGG
>JASLCK010000040.1 GCA_030151865.1 Rhodospirillaceae bacterium
GTGACGGCGCGGCTGAATTCGTTTTCCACCTCGAACCGGCCTTCGTTCAACTGGCGCACCAGCATCAGGATGGCTTGCAGCACGTCCAAGGGCTCGAACCCGGCGATCACCACCGGTTTTTGATATTCCTCGGCGAAATATTCGTAAGGGGCCGAGCCGATCACCGTCGAGACATGGGCCGGGCCGATAAAGCCATCCAGCGGCACCGTGCCCAAATCGCGCACTTCCGGGCTTTCCAGAATGTTGGTAATGGCGGCGGGCGTCAGCACGTGGTTGCAAAAGACTGTGAAGTTGCCCAGCCCCAGCGCCTTGGCCTGCTTCAACACCAGGGCCGTCGGCGGCGTGGTGGTTTCGAAGCCGATGGCGAAGAACACCACCTGACGGTCGGGATTTTCCTGAGCGATCTTCAGGGAATCCGCCGCCGAATAGACCATGCGGACATCGGCCCCTTCGGCCTTGACCTTCAGCAGACTGGTGCGTTTCGAACCGGGCACCCGCAACAGATCGCCATAGGTGCAAAGGATCACGCCCGGAGTGCGGGCCAGGGCGATGGCGTTGTCCACCCGCCCGATAGGCAGCACGCAGACCGGGCAACCGGGGCCGTGGATCATCCGCACATTGGACGGCAGCAAATCCTCGATCCCATAGCGGGAAATGGCGTGGGTATGACCGCCGCAAAATTCCATCAGGGCATAAGAGCGGTCAGGATCGGCCTCGGCCCGGATGGCGGCGGCAATCTGCCGGGCCATGCGGCCGTCGCGGTATTCGTCGATATATTTCATCAGGCTGACGCACCGGCTGCCGACATTTCGGCGAACAGGGCCAAGGTTTTCTCGGCCTCCTCCGGGTCCACCTTGGACAGGGCATAACCGACATGGACGATGACGTAATCGCCGGGGGCCACATCCTCGACCAGGGCGACCGAGATTTCCTTGGACACGCCGCCCAACATCACCACCGCCATGTCGTCAGGCAGCACATCGCGGACCAGGGCGGGCAAAGCCAGACACATGACGGTTATGCCCCCAACTTGGCGCGCACGGTGGCCAGCTTGGCTTCCAACTGGGCGGCGCGCGCCGTCAGGATGGCCTGACGCTTGGCCTCGATCCAGGCTTTCCATTCCGTCATGCCCTGCCCCGACGTGGTGGACAATTGCAACACCTGGATGGACGGATTGACCTTGCGGGCATAGGCGATGCACCGCTCCACATCGAAAGTGAGATGGGGCAGCAGATCGATCTTGTTCAGGATCATCAATTCGGCGGCAGCGAACATATCGGGATATTTGAGCGGCTTATCCTCGCCCTCTGTCACCGACAAAATCACCACCTTGGCCGCTTCGCCCAGATCGAACCCGGCCGGGCACACCAGATTGCCGACATTTTCGATGAACAGGACGGAATCCTCGGCCAAAGCCAGCTTTTCCACCGCATGGCCGATCATATGGGCGTCGAGATGGCAGCCCTTGCCGGTATTGACCTGCAAAGCGGGCACCCCGGTGGCGCGAATGCGGTCGGCGTCGAAACTGGTCTGCTGATCGCCTTCGATCACCGCGACGGGCAGATCGTCCTTCAGTTCGGACGCAGTGCGGCAGAGCAAGGTGGTCTTGCCCGAACCGGGGCTGGACACCAGATTGAGCGCCAGAATCCCCTGCTCGGCGAAAGCGGCGCGGTTCTTGGCGGCATAGGCGTTGTTATGGCCCAGGATATCCTGTTCGATCTTAACCATACGGGCCTGGCTTAAGCCCGGCACATGGGCACCTGCCGGTCCCTTGCCGTAATGCAAATCCTCGCCATGCTCGTGATCATGATCGTGGCTATGGTCATGCCCATGGTTGTGGGAATGGGCATGGCGCGGCTGATAGGGGTGAGCGTGGGAATGACCATGCGCATGGTCATGGGGATGATCGTGGTCATGATCATGAGAATGGCTGTGCCCCTGATCGCCGCCGCATCCGCAAACCGTGCACATCACTCGACCTCCAACTCTTTGATTTTCATTTCATCGCCGCCGGTGACCTGCAAATGTTCACCGCCGCAGGCGGGGCAATTGTCGTAACGCTGGGCCACCTGCACCGTCTTGGCGCAATCCATGCAAAAAGCCTGACCGGGCAGACTGACGATTTCCAGGGCGGCGCCATCGGCGATGGTGCCGGTACGGATCGCTTCGAAGCAAAACCGCAACGAGTCCGGGTCCACCGTAGATAATTGCCCGATCTCCAGCCAGACGGTTTTGACCCGGCTGTAATTCTGCAAAGCGGCCTGTTCCTCCAGCACCCGGATGATGCCTTCGGTCAGCGACATTTCATGCATTACTTCACCTCGATCGCGCAGGCTACGCAAGGGTCCAGCGCCGCCACGGCAAGGCGGGCCAGCAAGGCCGGATCATTCCCCGCCGCCTGTCCCGCCAGGGCCTGAAACAGTACCCCTTGGGGATGAAAATTCCATTCCGTCGGGGCCAAAATCTGATAGCGCGCCACCAGTCCGCCCCGGACCTCGACCCGATGGACCAACCGCCCGCGCGCTGCTTCCGTCACCGCCAGCCCCACCCCGTCGGCAGGGGGTAAAACAGCGGGAAAAACACCCTTGGCATCGTTGCACAAAGCCGCCGCCAAGTCGCGCATTTCCCGTGCCGCGTCCAGCAGTTCCGCCAGCCGGGCGGCAAAGCGTGCCGCCAACCCCAGACCGTGCCGGGCGATCACCGCCGCGACCGCCGGATGATCGGCATTGCGGGCCAAGGGGCCGGTCTCGCACGGCTGGCCTCGCCAATCCGGCAGGGCCAGAAAACGCCCGTCATCGGCGGCGAACCGCGCCTCCAATTCCGCCAGGGGCAGGTCCGGCAAAGCCGTCAGCCCCAACGACACATCCAGCCCCCATCCCGCCGACAGCAACCAGGCGACAGGCGACCCCGGATCCTGAGTATAACCGGACGGTAAGGCCAAGGCGGCAAAAGCGTCATCAATGGCCGACAGGCGCTGATGCAGCCCGTCTTGATCGATGTGCAACACACCGCCGCCCGGCACCATCCAATCGCCCGCCGGATAAAGGGCGCGCCAAAGATCGCCCAAGGCCCGGCGCAGCGCCTTAACCGCCGTCAAACAGGGGGGCTGCCCCATCAGGGCTGGCCAGTCCAGGGCGATGCGCCCGCCATGTTCCAAAACGGTTTCCCCCAACAGCAGAAACCGCCGCGCCGTCTGCTGCGGGACGGACAGAACAAAATCGGGGGTGATGGCTTCGATCGCCTGGGCGGCGCTCAGTCCTTGGGCCAGCTTGCACAGCGAAAACAACTGGGCCACTAGATGCGCCGCCTGATCGGGCTTGCGCCCCAGCAGCGGCACGGTGGCCGACACCAGACGGCGGCTTTGGATATCGACGTCCCTAATGACGCCGTTTCGCACGCCAAGGCAAAGCCTGATACCGTCTTGCGCCGGGGTGATCATGCCCGATCCGCGCCCTCGCCTTCGGCCAAAACCTGGGACAGATACTCCAAGGCTTCCCGCGCGGCGTCGGGTTCAACCTTTTCCATGGCAAAGCTGTTGGACTGGATGATGACGTAATCGCCCACCTGGGCCGGTTCATCCAACAGCATCAGACTGACGACGCGCTCGACGCCGAAACATTCCACTCGCGCCATTTCGCCATCAATGGACAAAATCTTCGAAGGAATGGCCATGCACATCGTCGATGCCCCTTCTTTAGACTTTGACGCGGGCAGCCATGCCGATGGCCGACAGTTCGGACACCACCATACCCACCACTTCATCAACACGCGCCGCCACGGCGGGTGATAGTTCCATCGACAATTCCAAAACCACCGGCTTGACGCCGATCAGCACCACATGGCCCGGCTCGCCGCCGCCAAAGCGCAGCGCCGCCATGACATCGGACAAGCCCACCTGATGGGGCGACAGCTTGGTCTTGAAAAAGGCCGGCACATCGTCGCCCTCCAACCGGACGATGCCTGCTTCCGGCTGACCGGCGCGCACGGCATCGACGACAATCAGATGATCCGCCCCTTGCAGATCGGGCAACAGTTCCATGCCGCAGGTGCCGCCGTCGATCACTTCGACCTCGGCCGACAGATCATAATGGGCCTGCAAAGCCTCAACCGCATGAACGCCGATGCCCTCATCGGACATCAAGACATTGCCGATACCCAGAACCACGACGCGCATGCCCAAAATCCCTTTAAAAAACAAAGCCCGCGACCTGCCGGAGGAAACCGGAAAGGCCGCGGGCCTTCGTTGCGACAGCTTATATCAAAGCCGTCCCGTTCTTACAGCGCCTTGACCTGCACGACGGTCTTATGCTCGGTGTCGGTCAGATGCACGGCGCAGGCCAAGCACGGATCGAACGAGTGGACCGTGCGCAGCACTTCCAACGGACGTTCCGGATCGGCCACCGGGGTATCCAGCAAGGACGCCTCGTAAGGGCCGATAACGTCGTCTTCGTTACGCGGCGCGGCGTTCCAGGTGGTGGGAACGACGCACTGGTAATTGCTGATCTTGCCGTCCTTGATCACCGACCAGTGGGACAGCACGCCGCGCGGGGCTTCGTGGGCGCCCACGCCCATGATTTCGCCCTTGGGGAAAACCGGCTTGTTCCAGGTCTTGGTGTCACCGCGGGCGATGTTTTCCATCAATGCCTGCCAGTTGGCCTGCAAGGCTTCGTGCACCACGGCGGCACGCACCGCGCGGGCGGCGTGACGGCCGATGGTCGAATGCAGGGCGGTCAACGGGATCTTGGTCCCCGCCAACTGCGAGCAGGTTTCCACCACGCGGTTCAGATAGGTGATGGTCGGCTGGTGACCGGCAGCAACGCCGCACAGCACGTTGGCCAGCGGACCGACCTGGGCGGGCTTGCCATAGAAGGTCGGCGACTTGATCCAGGAATACTTGCCCTCGTCCTGGAAATCGACGTAATGCGGGGTGGTTTCACCCTTCCACGGATGCAAGGAGCCCGGCTTTTCGTATTCGTACCAGGAATGCTTGACCGATTCCGACACGCCTTCACGGAAATAGGGATCGTTGGGCGAGGAAATCGGCTTATAGGTCGCCAGATCGCCGCCCTTGATATAGCCGCCCGGCATCATGAACTGGCTGTGCTTGGTGTCGGTGGGCACATCGGGAATGGACAGGTAATCGGTGATGCCTTCACCGATCTTGGTCCAATCGGAATAGAACGCGCCGATGGCCGAAACGTCCACCAGATAGCAGTTGCGGATGAAATCGCCCAGCTTGTCGATGCATTCCTTGACCAGCAGCAGCCGTTCGATGGACAGCACCGACTGGCTGTCGGTGGCGATCGGGTTGGAGACGCCGCCGACGGCCATGTTCTGGACGTGCGGACTCTTCGAGCCCAGGGTGCTGACGATCTTGTTAGCGTAGCGCTGGATTTCCAGGGCCTGGAGATAGTGCGCCACGGCCAGCAGGTTGACTTCCGGCGTCAGCTTCATGGCCGGATGGCCCCAATAGCCGTTGGCGAACACGCCCAACTGGCCCGAGCCGACAAAGGTCTTCAGACGTTCCTGCACATTGGCGAAGGCGGCGCGGCTGTTGCCTTCCCAATTGGACAGGGTGTCGGCCAACTGCGCGGTCTTGGCCGGATCGGCCTTCAGGGCCGAGGTCACGTCCACCCAGTCCAGCGCCGACAGGTGATAGAAATGCACGATGTGATCATGCAGCGCGTGCGCGGTCATAATCATGTTGCGGATGTACTGGGCGTTCAGTGGAACTTCCAGGTTCAGCGCATTTTCCACCGAACGGACCGAGGTGATGGCGTGCACGGTGGTGCAGACGCCGCAGATGCGCTGGGTGATGGCCCAGGCGTCGCGCGGGTCGCGGCCCAGCAGGATCTTTTCCACGCCGCGCCACATCTGGCCCGACGCCCAGGACTTGGAGACCTTTCCGTTCTCGACCTCGACATCGATGCGCAGATGGCCTTCGATGCGGGTGATCGGATCGATGGTGATTCTCGTCGCCACGGCAGCTCTCCTATTTACTCATTGCTCGTCGCGGCCGCGGTATGGGCGCGCTCGATGGTGGTGTCGTTCTCGGTCACTTCGATGGGATGAAGGACCGGCAGTTTTTTCACGAAGACGATGTAGCCCAGCACCTCGACGGCGATGACGCCGAAGGTGATCAGCAGTTCCTTGACCGACGGGAAGTAGTGCCAGCCGGGACGGCCATAGGCCACCAGGAAGGCGTCCAGACGATAGAGCGCGCCGCCCAGCAGCATCGCCACGGCGGCGATGAACTGAAGATTGGGACGCGCCCGGCGGACCTTGGACGACAACAGGACGATGGGCGTCACGAACAGGGCGTTTTCCAGCAGGAACATGAAGGAAATCCCGCCCGAGCTGAACACCAGCCCCAGCTTGCCGCGCACGATCAGATCGATCCAGCGCAGGGCCAGATAGGCGATCATCAGCACCACGATGTAGCGGGTGACAAAGCCCAAAATCCGCGATTCGCTGGGACGCTTATAGACCGAGGTGACCAGCGTCGCTTCG
Source organism: Rhodospirillaceae bacterium (assembly GCA_030151865.1). Taxonomy (GTDB): domain Bacteria; phylum Pseudomonadota; class Alphaproteobacteria; order Rhodospirillales; family Magnetospirillaceae; genus JASLCK01. Next base: position 6,511 of record JASLCK010000040.1, read on the forward strand.
AAGATGACGATGGAAAAGCCCATCGACACCGCCGAGATCAGGAACAGAAGCGGCAGCAGTTCGGTCTGCCACAGGGGATGGACCAGATAGCCAAAGATCACCAGCAAGGTACCCAGCGAGCTTTGGTGCATGGTCGGCAGCAGGCAGCCCAAGGCGATGAAGACGAACAGAACCTTGCTCAGCTTGCGCTTGAGTTCGGGGCCGCCCCACTTTTCGGCGAAGGCCGGGGTGAATTCGATCCACAGCACGCAGCAATAGCAGGCCACGCACAGCGCCACTTCGAACATCACCGAATTGGGATTGGCATATCCCGGCCACATGATGTGCCAGAAGTTCCAATAACGCCCCAGATCGAAGATGACAGAGAAGCCGCCCAGGCTATAGCCGAACATGCTGGCCAGCAGCGCCGGACGCACCAGCGGGTGGTACTTGCCCTTGTTCAGGATATAAACCAGCAGCGCCATGGCGTAGCCGCCGCAGGCGAACGCCGTGCCGACCACCACGTCATAGGCCACCCAGATACCCCAGGGATAGCCGTTGTTGATGTTGGCGACCGCCCCCAGACCTTGGAAGAAACGTTCGCCCAGCAGGACGACCAGGGTCACCACCAGGACGGCGCAGATAACCGTCGTGCGTGTGACCAGCGAGCCGCCGAGTTCAATATGCTTGGACATGGCTCAATCCTCGTCCTGACCGTCGTGCTTGGTATGCTTGTGGGCCAGATACATCAGCCCGCCCAGCACCGCCACCGGGGCGACCATGCCCTTATAGACGGTATGCTGAATGGTTTCCGACGTGCTGGCATAGCTGCTTTCCGGCAAGGTGGGATAGCCCAGCTTCTGGAAAGGCACGCCCGACAACAGCATCATCTGGGTGCCGCCCATTTCGGTCTCGCCATAGGTCTGCGGGACGTAATGGGGCACATGGCCGACATGGGTGTCGGAAGAGCCGATGCTCTTGCGCGGGAAGACCATTTCCTCGCCCGGCTGGGCGGAACGGCGGCGCTTGGTTTCCTCGCGCAGCGCCGTCACCGGGCCGAACAGGGTGGCGCCCGTCGGGCACACCTCGGCGCAGGCCGGGATCTGGCCGACCGCCTGACGATGGCGGCACAGTTGGCACTTGGCGATCTGCGGGGTCGGCGTGTCGTACTGGAACTTAGGAATGCCGAACGGGCAGGACACCACGCAATAACGGCAACCGATGCAGGCTTCCGGGTGGTGGCTGACGATGCCGGTTTCCGGATCCTTGCGCATGGCCGACACCGGGCAGACCGACACGCAGCTGGGATCGACGCAGTGCATGCAGGACTTTTTGATGAAGGCGTAGCCGTTCTTTTCCTGATCCTTATGATCGGCGGTGCCTTCGGAATACGCCTTGATGATATTGAGGGTGTAGCCCGAAGTGTCTTGCGGGGTGTCCCACAGCACCTCGGGCTTCCCCCCCTCACCCATCACCGAAAATTCAGGATGGGTGTCATTGGCGTCCCGGCAGGCCTTCACGCAGGCCTTGCAGCCGATGCACAAAGTCGAGTCATAGAGCAGACCCACCGCCTTGGGCGGCAGCGTCTTGGTATCGCGGGCCTGGGCCGTCGAAGCACCCGCCGCAGCGCAAGCCGCGACGGCCCCGCCTGCGGCCGCTCCCCTCAGAAAGTCGCGTCTGTTGATGGACATGGCGTCATTCCTCGCCGCCGAAGGATTTATCCTGGGACTTGTCGCCCTTGCCGAGATTGCGCGCGATCACCGCGCCAGCGCCGGCGGCGAAACCGGCGACCCCGGCCACCAAAGCAGCGGAACCGATGGACGCGCCTTGGCCCTGGTCTTCCACCACATGCGGATAGAAGGCGGGCGACACCACGTTCTTGACTTCGGCCAACTGGTGGATCGGCTTTTCAAAGCCCACGCCCTTTTCGGTACAGCCGATGCAGGGATGACCAGTGCCGACCGGCCAACTGCCCGAACCGACGTCGCCGAACAGGATCGACGGGCAGTTGGCGTAAGTTTCCGGTCCCTTGCAGCCCAGCTTGTAGAGGCAATAGCCCTTGCGGTGGCCTTCGTCGCCGAATTCCTGGGCGAAGCGGCCCGCGTCGAAATGGGCGCGGCGTTCGCAGTTTTCGTGGACCAGACGGGAATAGGCGAACTTCGGACGGCCCTTGTCGTCCAGATCCGGCAACTTGCCGAAGGTCAGGTAGTGAACGACGGTGGACAGGAAGTTATAGGGATTGGGCGGGCAGCCGGGGATGGTGACGATCGGCTTGTCCTTGATGATCTCGTGCACCGGGGTGGCGCCGGTCGGGTTGGGCGAAGTGGACGGCATGCCGCCCCACGACGAACACGACCCGATGGCGATGATGGCGGCGGCATCGGCGGCGCATTCCACCAACAGGTCATGGGCGGTCTGGCCGCCGACCTTACAATAAACGCCGCCATCCTTCATCGGGATCGCGCCTTCGACCACCAGCACGTATTTGCCCTTGTTGGCTTCCATCGACGCCTTGCGTGCGGCTTCGGCCTGATGACCGGCGGCGGCGAACAGGCTTTCGTGGTAATCGAGCGAGATGATTTCCAAGATCAGCTTATCAAGGGTCGGGTGCTCGGCGCGCAGCATGGATTCGGTGCAGCCCGTGCATTCCTGGAAATGCAGCCAGATCACCGGCGGGCGCTTGGCGGCGACAATGGCTTCGGCGATCTGGGCATCAGCGCCCTTGGGCAACCCCATGGTGGCGGCCATGGCCGCGCAGAACTGCATGAAGCTGCGACGAGACAAGCCGAGCTTGGTCTCGATCGTGGTCATGATATCGTCGCTCATTCCCCGAACCTTTCTCACTGCGCAAAAATCATCATGCCGCCGCGACGCCCAGCAGGGCGGCGGCCGACAAAAACATAACCAATGGAAACGGCTGCGGACCGCAGCCGGATGGACTGTGCAAGACGGGCGGAAAAGAGACGGGAAGCAGAACCGCCAAAATCGACGCAGCCGGACGCAAGACGCTGTTGAGCGCGGTCCCGACAAAGAATGCGAAGCGGCATGACCCGCAGGCGCAATGCGCGCAGGTCGTGCTGGCGGGTTGCAAACACGCGTCTCCTCCCAAATCCGGCTCTATCGGCCATTTATGGCGGCCCTTCTGGCAAAAGCTGGGCCAACATCGGAGACGCTTTTATGTTTTGTTATTTATCAGCATGTTGAATGGTTTTTCTAAAGTAAAAACACATTCAACAAAAACCCCATCCGAAAAGCTTCCTTCCACCAACGGAAAGAAACTATCCGCTCGCCTGATGAGCAGAGCGACCTAAAATGAGATTTTAAGGAAGAGGGAGAAGAGGCGGAGCCACCGCTGCCGGGTGGCGGTTCCGGTGCGCCGCGCCCCCTGGGATATCCCATTCGCGGCGCACCGGAAACAGCAGACCGAAGTCAGTCTGCAAGGGGGAAAATCCCCCTGTACATCAATCTGTTATCGGGCGTTATCGGCTGGTCTTCTGAACCATGCGGTCCATCCAGGACGACAGCAGCACGAAGGCGACGATGCAGAAGCCGCCCAGGGACAGCATCACCCAGAAGTCGCCGCCAGAGAATTCAGTGGAATGGCCCTTGACCACCAGATTGTTGATCAAGATCCAAATCAGGATCGGGGACGCCATGGCGGCAACCAGCAGATAGGGAAGAAAGCGCATTTCGGGGGAACTCCTCGCGTTGAAATTGCGAATAATTCTAATTCCAGCTCTGAATGCGCATAATAATCTTGCAACAGATTGAGTCAATGACTCTAAGTCCATGATATTATTGCGGATGTTCACCCACAAAAACACTATGGAATAAAAAGGGAGGGTTGAGTTGCCTCACCCTCCCCCACATACCAAGATATTCAATCCCTTAACGGCGAGACCGGATCACCCCCAGGAACTGACTGACCTGAGCGCTCAGGCGGTCCGATTGCGATCGCAATTCGCCCGACGCCCCCAGCAGCGAGCGGGCCGACTGACCGGTTTCCGTCGCCGCCCCCGTCACCATGGCGATGGTGGAGGTCACGGTGCCGGTGCCTTCTGCCGCTTCCTGGACGTTGCGGGCGATTTCATGGGTGGCCGCGCCCTGCTGATCCACCGAAGCGGCGATGGCGGAAGCGATTTCGCTGATGCTGGAAATCGTCTTTCCAATGCCCTGAATGGCATTGACCGCATCGCGGGTCGCCCCTTGCACGGCGGCGATCTGGTTGGTGATTTCCTCGGTCGCACGCGCAGTCTGGTTGGCGAGATTCTTGACCTCGCCCGCCACCACGGCAAAGCCCTTACCGGCATCGCCGGCCCGTGCCGCTTCGATGGTGGCGTTCAAAGCCAAAAGATTGGTTTGGCTGGCGATGTTGTTGATCAGCTTGACCACGTCGCCGATCTTGCCCGCCGCCTCGGCCAGTCCCTGCACCAGATTATTGGTGCGGGTCGCCTCCTCCACCGCTTCCGAAGCGATCTGGGTGGACTGGCTGACCTGACGGCTGATTTCAGCGATGGACGACGACAATTGCTCGGTCGCGGCAGCCACCGTCTGGACATTGCGCGACGCCTGCAAGGCGGCTTCGTTGACAGCCGCCGATTCGCGGGCCGCCATGTTGGCGCTGTCGGTCATGGTGCGCGCCGTGTCCTGCAACTGGGACGCCGAATTGGCCACCACCTGAACCATGCCGGAAATGTCGCGTTCAAATACATCGGCATGTTCGCTCAAACGCTTGAGAGCGCTCTCATGGCTGGCCTCCAGATAGACCGAAACCGCCACATCCATATCCAGCGCAAACGCCTTGTTGACCGCCTTTAAAAGGTCGGCCAAGAGAGCGGGTTTCTTATAGTAATGCTGAACCAGCACATCGGTGATGCCCTGCTGAAGCTGGGCGTAATAACCCAAATACCAGCGCGGTTCGACCCCGGCCTGCTCGCGGGCGCGGGCGGTACGGATGACGTTGGCGAAATATTCATCCCCCAGTTCGCCGCCGAACACCTGATCCAGGATATGCTGGGTTTGGCGGGCCTTCAGCTCATTCAGCGAGCCCAGGCGCTGGTAATTCTTATAGCAATCGGGGGTCTGTTCGACCCTTCGATAGATGGCCGACAAAATGCCATCGATCTTCGGAGCCAACAGCGGTTTCACCTCCCGCAGCAACGCCCTGGTGTTCTCATCAATGCCGATAAACCGCATCCTGCCCTGACGATCAAGATCATCACTCACGACCTCGTCCCCCTTCGCCTATTAATTGCGCGAGACGACAGATTACGCCCGATGATCTTCAATGCAAGGTGTTATGGCCGAAAAACGACATTCCTTACAGGATGAAAAAACCGCTAAATAATTCCCTTTGGTTGATGCCTCAATGCACGGTGCAACTCATGCAAGGATCAAAAGACCGCACCACATGCTGAACCGACAGGGGCGTTTGTTCCCCCTCCCCTACGGGAGCCCCAACCAGGGCCTGTTCCAACGGGCCGGGTTGACCGACTTGATCGCGGGGCGAGAAGTTCCAGGTGGTGGGTGCGACAATCTGATAGCTGTCGATCACCCCGTCCTCGACCCGCAGCCAGTGCCCCAACGCCCCACGGGCGGCCTCCACCAGACCGACGCCCCGCCCCTGGGCCGGGGCATCGCCAGAAACACAGAATGCACCTGACGGCGACAGGGACCGCACCAGCTGTTCCATACGCGGGACCAGGGCTGCCAGCTCCAACAGGCGGGCCACCACCCGGCTGCGGACATTGGCGCGTCCATCACCCTGGGCGATCATGTCGGCCACCAAGGGATGACCGGCCATCAACTGACGGGCCAATGCGCCGGTTTCCGTCGCCGCCCCCAGCAGACGGGGGGCCTTGGCCCAAGAATAGGCGTCGGGCCGGTCGGCGTTGGGCAGCGTCGCCCCGTTGGACGGATGCAAGTTGCTGCTGTCATACCAGGCGTGCGCGACATCCTCCACCAGACTGGACAAATCCAGGGGCAGACGTTGCCCCTGCCGCCAGATGCCGCCCCGCCACAACGGCCCGCCATAGGTCAGGAATTGATCCGGCCCCTGCCCCAAAGTGGCCAGTCCCAGATCGTCGGCAATATCGAGAAACAGGCGAAAATCCCCTCCCCCGCTTTTAGCCCGCCATGCCGCCAGGGCCGTTTCGCCATCCAGATCGAGCACCGCTTCCAAAGCATCACCGAATAGGGCCCGTTCCAGATAAGCGCGGAATTCGGCCAAGATCGCCATCAGGCGCATACGCTCGCCCATATCGACCGACTTCGTCGCGCCGCCGGGCTGGATTGCCAGGGTATGGGGCCACTTGCCCGCCAGGATGCCCACCAGATGCAACAACCGCAACCGCGCCGCCGAAGCCTCCCGCCCCGACTGGCCAGACAAGGCGGCAAAGCGGGCTTGCGCCGCCTTATGCCACAGCCTGCCGCGATAATCAGGCCGGGCAAAATCGGGCATGAAAAACAGGGCAAAATGGGTCAGATGATCAGCGGCGTTTTCGCAGGCCAGCAGCAGATCGACCACCGAACGACCGTTCGGCGGCATGTCCAACCCCATGTAATTCCTGAGACTTTCCGCCGCTGCCACACTTTGCGAGATGGAACAGATGCCGCAGATGCGCGGGGCCACCACCAGGGCGTCCAGAGGCGCGCGGCCGCGTAAAAGCTGCTCGAACCCGCGATACATCGGGGCCACCACATGGGCAGCGCGCACGGTTCCGCCGTCGATTTCCAGGCGAACTTCCAAATCGCCCTCGACGCGGTTAAAGGGGCCGACAACCAGACGGGTCATGGCAGCTTGCGCCTGGGCGGAACCACCACCCGGTCCTGACGGGAATTGCGGCGCACCCGTTCCGGCGTCGCCGATTTCGACAAAGCCGACAGCGCCACGAACCACGCCTTGGGCATGTCCACCGGCAGACCTACGGGAATCCCCGCGACCTTAGGCGTTTGCAGATAAGGCGCGCCCGGATCCTCGAACCCCGGCGTGGTGCAGTTGATGCAGGCATAGCCCGCATTGGTGCAGGCCCCCGAAGCGCCGTTCCAGGTGCGGATATTACAGTCGCCGGGGGCCTGGGTGGCCTTGCAGCCCAGATTTTCCATCAGACAGCCCAGTTGCGACAACTCGGCCGCACTGGCCTTGAATTCATAATATTCGTTGCGGGCGCAGCCATGATGGGCCAGATGGTTGGCCCAGAATCGGGGACGACCAAAGCCATCCAGATCGTCGGGCGCCAGCATATTGAGCGACAGCGCCATCAGGGTTTCCATCACCCAGCCGGGATGGGGCGCACAGCCCGAAATATTGACCACCGGCAGACCGGAGCGCGAGCGCCAGCCCTCGCCCAACAGGCCGCCCATATCGTCGCCGACGAAGTGCAGACCGGCAGCGTCGGTCGGCCCTGCCGAAGGGATCGAACCAAAGGCGGCACAACTGCCCACCGCCACCACATGACGGGCCTGAGCAGCCAATTCGGCCACCCACCACGCCATCGGCTTGCCGGTACCCG
>JASLCK010000043.1 GCA_030151865.1 Rhodospirillaceae bacterium
CGTGCTGGATCATTGCCGCGCGCTGGTGGCGGCCACAGCCCTGCCCATCTCGGCCGATTTGGAAATGGGCTTCGGCCACAGCCCGGAAAGTGCCGCAGGCACCATCCGGGCCGCAGCCGCCATCGGCTTGGCGGGATGTTCGCTGGAGGATCACACCGGCGACCCGGACGACCCGATCTATGATTTCAGCTTGGCACTCAGCCGTATTGCCGCCGCGGCCAAGGCGCGTGATGCATTGGGATATGATTTCGTGCTGACCGCCCGCTGCGAAAATCTGCTGTGGGGCCGCCCGGACCTGGACGCCGTTATCGCCCGTCTACAGGCTTATGAAGCCGCAGGGGCCGATGTTCTCTATGCGCCGGGCCTGCGCAGCGTCCAAGAGATCACAGCCGTCAGCACGGCCCTGAACAAACCGATCAATGTCTTGGCTATTCCCGGCCTATCCTTGGCGGACATGGTTGCAGCGGGGGCAACCCGCATCAGCCTGGGCTCGGCCCCCGCACGGCTGGCCTATGGGGCGATGATTACCGCCTTGCAAGGCATCACCACACACGGCGACTTTGCCCCGCTGGGCGATGCCATCGGCTTTGCCGAGTTGCAAAAGCTGTTGCCGAAAGAAGAATAAGAAAAAGTCCCATCCTTGATGGATGGGGCTTTTTTTGCAAAGACAGCTTCGGGCTTGCTTAAAGTGCGGTGTCGGGGCGAACCGGCTCGTCAATGTCGCCATCGCGTTGCATATCGCGTTCGATATGACGCAACACCGCTTCGACAGCTTCGTCCACCGTCAGGGCCTTGGTATCGATCACCAGTTCCGGACGGATCGGTTCCTCGTAAGGGGCAGAGATACCGGTGAATTCCGGAATGCCGCCCTGACGGGCTTTGGCATATAGCCCCTTGGGATCACGGCGCTCACATTCCTCCACGTCGGCTTTCAGATAAATTTCGTTGAAAGCCTGAGGATTGATGGCGCGCACCCGATCGCGATCACTGCGGTAAGGCGAGATGAAAGCGGTAATGACGATCATGCCCGCCTGAACGAACAGATTGGCCACTTCACCGATACGGCGGATGTTCTCGGCGCGATCCTCGGGGTTAAACCCCAAGTCGGAATTCAGGCCATGGCGGATGTTATCGCCATCCAACACAAAAGCCTGCCAACCGCGCTGGAACAGACGCCGCTCGACCTCCATGGCAATGGTCGATTTCCCCGATCCCGACAGGCCGGTCAACCAGACGATGCCCGCCTTGTGGCGGTTGGCCTGCTGGCGAGCCAGCGGCGTTACCTTATGACTGACGGCAGTGATATCGGAAGCCACATGCGACGGCGCACAACGAAGTTCCAGACCATCGGACGAAACCACCCCGCCGCCGACAATGTCGTAACCATCGACCAGCACGAAACGACCGGTACGGGGATTATCGACAAAGGCATCCAGAGCCAAGGGGGACCGGGCGCGCAAGACCACTTCGGCAACCGCGTTGCGTTCCACCACGTCATTGGCAACGCTGGCCAGATCGGTCACGTCAATGACACGCTCGACCTTTTCCACCTCGATCAGATGTTCCGCAGTAGCCAACTTCAGCTTATAGCGCCGCCCCGCCACCAGCGGAGCACGGCCCAGCCAGAAAATCCGGGCGCGAAAGACCGTGGCCGACACCGGCGCATCTTCCAACAGACTGGCAATCTGGCCACGCTCGATGAAGATCTGCTCGTCCAGCGTCACACCGATAGATTGACCGGCTTCGGCCAAAGTCGGCTGCTTGGGTACACTCCAAGCCTCAATAGAGGACACACGGGCAGTCTTGCCCGACGGCGAGAACAGCAGACGGTCACCAACCTTCAGGCGACCACTTTCGACACGCCCAGCGATAATGCGGCGATGATCAAGCTTATAGACGTCTTGCACCGGAAAGCGCAGCGGCAGATCGGTTGATTGGGCAGCCGATGCAAAGCCATCCAAAGCTTCCACCACCGTCGGCCCCTGATACCAGGGCGTGTTGGCCGAGCGGGAAACGATATTATCGCCGTGGCGGGCGGCAATCGGGATGATCTGGGTCGGGGTAACGCCGATCTCCGCCAGATAGCCACGGATTTCCGCCGACACCTCGTCAAAGCGGGCGTGGGAAAAATCAACTGCATCCATCTTGTTGACCACCACCGCCAACTGACGCAGCCCCAAAAGGTGCAACAGATAGCCATGGCGACGCGATTGTTCCTGCACACCTTCGATGGCGTCGATCACCAGCACGGCGGCGTCGGCGCTGGCCGCACCGGTCACCATGTTCTTCAGGAACTCCTTATGACCGGGCGCATCGATGATGACGTAAGGACGCCGCTCGGTCTTAAAGGGAATCTGCGAGACATCAATGGTGATGCCCTGGTCGCGCTCCGCCTGCAGGGCGTCCATGACAAAGGCCCATTCGAACGGCATGCCGCGCCGTTCGCAAACCTGACGCAGGGTTTCCACCTTGCCGTCGGGCAAGGAATTGGTTTCATGCAGCAGACGGCCCACCAGGGTCGACTTGCCGTGATCCACATGGCCGACGATGACGATCTTCAGCGTCGGATCGTAGTTCAGGGACGTTTCGTAGCTCATTACATGTAACCCTGCTGGCGCAGACGCTCGAAAGCGTCCTCCGATTCCTTGTCCTGGGCGCGTCCGGCGCGTTCCGAGGTACGGGTGGTCCGCAATTCCTCGATGATCTCGGCAACGGTGGTGGCGTTGCTTTCGATCGATCCGGTGCAGGGCGCGCAGCCCAGGGAACGATACCGCCGACCATTCTTGGCAAAGTAAAGATCGACCATCGGAATATTTTCACGCTCGATATAGCGCCAAACATCCAATTCGCCCCAATGCAGCAAGGGATGGATGCGCAAATGGGTACCGGGCGCGAAGTCGGTCTTGAACTGGTCCCAGAATTCCGGCGGCTGATCCTTGAAGTCCCACTCGGCGGTTTCGGTACGCGGGCTGAAGACACGCTCCTTGGCGCGGGTGCCTTCCTCGTCGCGGCGAATGCCCGCGATGACGCCGGTAAAGCCGTGTTCCTTGATTACCTGCTTCAAAGGTTCGGTCTTCAGGGCCGAGCAGCAGGTCACGCGGCCCTTGGACGGGTTCATGCCGCCAGCCAAGGCTTCGGTATTGCCGCCGATGATCAGCGGCAGATTCCATTCCTTGGCGAAACGATCACGGAACTCGATCATTTCCGGAATTTTATAGCTGGTATCCACATGGATCACCGGAAACGGCACATGACCAAAGAAAGCCTTCCGAGCCAACCACAGCATGACATTCGAGTCCTTGCCGATAGACCACAGCATGGCGATCTTGTCGATGCGGTTGAAGGCTTCACGCAGGATGAAAATGCTTTGGCTTTCCAAAGCGTCGAGATCGGTGCTCATTTCGTCTTAGTCACCTTATGAATACCGCATTCCGTCTTAGCCGCCCCGGCCCAGCGCCCGGCCCGCACCGGATCATCCGGGCCAACGGGACGTGAACAGGGCCAACAGCCGATGCTTTTGTAACCTTGTGCCACCAGAGGATGACGGGGCAAACCACGGCTTTGAAAGGCCGCCGCAATCTGGTCATGCCCCCAGCGGGCCAACGGACTGACCTTGATGCGCCCCGATCCGTCCTGTTCGATGGTGCTGATACTTTCACGTCCGCCGCCATGAAACCGTTTGCGGCCATCGATCAAAATCCGAAAACCAGCGATGGCTTTTTCCAGGGGCAGGACCTTGCGTAACTGGCAACATCGGTCAGGATCGCTTTGCCACAGGTCATCGGACGCCCGCAAATCAGCAAGATCAGGCCGCACCACCCGCAGACCCGTGAGCCCCAGTTGGGACGTCACCTGTTTTTGGTAATCCAGGGTTTCATCGAACAGGGCGTCGGTGTCGAGAAAGATCACCGGCAGGCTTTGATCCACCTGCGCCACCAGATCGAGCAAGACCGCAGATTCCGCCCCAAAGGAACTGATCACCGCCACCTGACCGGGGAAATGCCGGACGAAAGCGTCCAGCAAATCCCTGCCGTCAAGATGTCCATAGAGGCTCTGTAATTGCCCTATGTCGTCGCAGAGTGTCATTCAGCCGCCTCCTGGAGTGGCTTTTCGACGATGGAGCGAACCACATCGATAAACACCGCAGCCGCTTCGCGCAAGGTGTCAGCCTTGCCACTGGACAGGGCAGCGGTCTTCTGAGCGTCCAAATCCTCCAACGCGGCGGCAATGGCGGCAGGCGCACTCTTGCGGACCCGTTCGGCGATCACCTGGGGGGCTTCGTCATCCTTGGTGAATAGCGAGACATGATGCAGCGCCCGACGCCCGGCGAAAGCAACCGCTTTTTCCAACGACTTCAAGGCATCGTCCCAACGTCCGCTGCGCTGGAAACGATCAAAGGCGATCAGGCCGTCGTCGGCCAGGTCGGCCAACAAATCATCGGACGCGAACGGCGCGGCACATTCGCCCTTCAAGGTCGGCGCACCGGGGAACACAAAATCATCACCCCAGTCGATAAAGTGCTGATCGTCGCTCTGTCCCTCCAGCGGAGCCAACAAGGCGGCAATGCCGTCCTTGCCCAAGCGCTCAGCCCAGGCGCGGACATTTTCGCCGCTCTGCTTACCGCTGGCATAGCCCTGCCGCAAGAGACGCAGCGCATCCACCCCCAGACGGGCCGGAACGATGGGACCACTGATACCAATGGCCCCCTGTCCGCGCCCCTCGCCACCGATATGGATCTGATAATGGGGGGCAGGCTTACCGTCGATCTTCTTGGCGACACCATGGAACCCGAAATCACCGATGTGATGCAGGCCGCAGGAATTCTGGCAACCCGACACACGCACCGACACGCCGCGGGCGCTCGGGTCGGTCTTGGCGTCTTCCCACACAGCCTTGCCGAAGTTGGTGCTGTTGGTGATGCCGATACGGCAGGTGGTGGTACCGGGGCACGACACCACGTCAACGCCCTGAGCCGCACTTTCCGGCACATCGATATTGATGGCCTTCAAAGCAGCAATAACAGCAGGAACATCGGCGGCGGCCAGATTGGGCAACGCGAAGTTCTGGTCCTTGGTCAGACGAAGTTCCGTCACACCCACCGACTGGGCAATACGGACGATTTCGTCCAACTGGTCGGAAGACAGATTACCCAACGGCGGGTTGGCCACCACGGTGACGCGACCATTGGACTGACGCACCACACCCAGCGGAGTGCGCTCAATCGCCGCCTCTTCCGGCTGACGCCAGGACAGGGGCTCCCACGGACGCTGCGGCAGGCCGCGCAGATAGTCGAATTCCTCGCGCACCAGGGCCACCAGTTTTTCCTCGCCAAAGCGCTTGGCCAGGAACTTGAGGCGGGCAGCATTGCGGTTGATGCGGTCGGAATAGCGCTGATGGATGCGGGCGACAGCTTCCACCACGGTGGACAGTTCTTCTTCCACCACGAAATCAATCAGGGTGATGGCCGGACGGGGTTGACCACCCAGACCACCGGCACCGCGAATGACAAAGCCCTTCTTGCCGTCCTTTTCGGTGGCGATAAAAGTCACGTCATGAATCGCCGATTGGCCGCAATCGGTGGCGCAACCGGATACCGACATCTTGACCTTGCGCGGCATATGCTGGACCAGCGGCTGGCGGATCCACGAGCGGGCCAGACGTTCGGCCACCTGACCGGCATCCACATGCTCGCGCGGGCAGGTTCCAGCCAGGGCGCAGGCGGTGATGTTACGGAAAGTGTTGCCGCAGGCCTCGCGGGTGGTCAGCCCTTGGGAATAAAGAAACTCCAGCGCCTCGGCAGAACGTTCCAGCGGCACGAAGTAGGATTGGAAATCCTGGCGCGTGGTGATGTGCAGATCGCCCTTGCAGAATTCCCGGTTATAGCGGGCCAACACCGGTAGCCAAGCCAACGGGACCACGCCGCCCGGCACCTTGATACGGACCATCTGCACGCCCGGCTGCTTTTGTCCATAGACACCGAAACGCACACGATAGGCGGTGAACTTTTCATCGTCCCACTCGTTCGACAGGCGACGAGACAAGCCCTGACGATATTCATCAAGGTCGGACAGTCGGACAAGCGGCTCGATCTCGCGCTGGACAATGGTCACGGCAGGGCCCTTTCTATTTAACACATCAACATGGAGTAATTATCCATATTGAACACAATTTCACGCATAATCGCGTTTTCAATCCCTGCCGTCAACAATTTCCCACAAAAAAGCGAGATATATCAAAACACTAATTCTACCTTATTTATGGAAAATACTGTTTTCCAATCATATTGCGCATCCGCATTGGCCCATCGCCATTCTGCTCAAACAAAAAGCCCGACCAGTCAACGGGCCGGGCTTCATCAAAGCTGAAAAGAGGGGTGCGTTCAGGCAACCGGTAAAGTCACATCCCGCTGCAGATAATCCAACACCGTCTCGAACGGCAGCGGACGGCTATACAGAAAACCCTGGATGATGTCACAGCCATGCTGCGCCAGAAGATCGCCCTGCTCGGCATATTCCACCCCCTCGGCCAGCACGGTCATGCCCATACTGTGGGCCAGGGTGACGATGGTAACGGCAATGGCCTCGTCCTTGGAATTGTTGGCGATATCGATGACGAAGCTGCGATCGATCTTCAGGGTATCAACGGGGAAGCGCTTCAGATAATTCAGCGACGAATAACCAGTACCGAAATCGTCGATCGACAAGCGGATGCCCAGAGTTTTCATCCGCTCCAGATAGGCGATGACCCGTTCCGGGTCATTCATCAGCGTGCTTTCGGTGATTTCCACATCCAGGTTTTGCGGATTGATGCCGGTTTCCTGAATGATGCGGTTCAATGTCGCCAACACATCGGCATCGCTAAACTGGCGCGGCGAAATGTTCAGGGCCACCGACACTTCCCGGTCAATGCTCTGTTCCAGGCGGCGCAAATCGGTGCAGGCCTGACGCATCACCCATTCGCCCAAGGGAACGATCAGGCCGGTTTCCTCGGCCACCGGGATAAAGCGGCCCGGCGACACCATGCCCATGGTGGGGTGGTTCCAGCGTACCAGCGCTTCCAGACCGACAATCCGCCCGCCTTTCAGCTCCACCTGGGGTTGATAATGCAGCATCAGTTCGCCCCGTTCGATGCCCCGGCGCAATTCCGCCTCCAGCATCAACCGCTCAGCCGCTTCATGATGCATCGAGGGATCGAAGAAACGGTAGAGATTGCGGCCCGTCGCCTTGGCGACAATCATCGCTGCACCGGCATGCACCACCAGCTCCGATGCGGCGCTGGAATGATGGGGATAGACGGCGATGCCGACATTGGCGGTCAAGGTCACTTCACGCCCACGCAGCATGAACGGTTCGGAAATCTTCTCAAGGAAGCCATCGACCGCCGTCACCACATCGGCCGACGATGCCAGATCGCGCAGCACCAGGGCGAATTCGTCGCCGCCAAAGCGGGCCACGGTATCGCCCGGCTTGACCGACGCCACCATGCGCCGCCCGGCCTCCACCAGCAACTCGTCCCCGGCGGCATGTCCCATGACGTCATTGACGGTTTTGAAACCATCCAGATCGACAAACCACACCGCGACCAATGTATCGTTGGCTTGGGCCCGCTCCAGGGCCTGCTGCAAGCGTTCCTGCAACAGGCGGCGGTTAGGCAGCCCGGTCAGCGCGTCATGGGTGGCCGAATGGGCCAGATGGTCTTCAAAATTACGCCGTTCCGTCACATCTCGGATCAGGGCGGTAAACAGACGGCGGTCTTCCAGATGACAGACCGACAGCGAGACCTCGACGGGGAACAGACTGCCATCCTTGCGCCGCGCCGTAACCTCACGCCCCATGCCAACCGCCTTGGACGGCATATCGTCGCGATAAGCGATCAGATAATCATCATGGGAAGCGGCATGGTCCCCCGACATCAGCAAACTGACGTTGCGACCGATCGCTTCATCGGCGTCATAGCCGAACATCCGTTCCGCCGAGAGGTTAAAGGTTTCGATGACGCCGCGCTCATCGCTGACCACCACCGCATCGACCGCCGTATCCAGGATGTTGTTCAGCCGCTTGACCTGGGCATCGGCGTCACGGTTGGCCCGGACCAGATCGGTAATATCGCGGGCGATCACCAAAACCGTGCCGTCGGATTCCGACGACACCGACACCGATACCTGAACATCGACCACCCCGCCCGCAGTGTGCAGAAACTGCATTTGCGTCGCCGACGCCCCACCCAGCACGGCGGCAAAACATTCCGCCAACACAGCGCGGTAATCGGGATGAACCAGTTCGGCCATGGTCAGCCCTTCAAACTGCGGGGCAGACAGGCCGCCCAGCAGCCTGACCCCGGCAGAATTGATGAAGCTGATCACCCCTTGTTCGCACAGGAAAATAGCGTCGGGGCTCATTTCGATGATGGCGCGATAGCTGCGGCCATCGGCACCGATCGCAGCTTCGACCGTCGCCACGCTCGACACTTCGTCGATGACCCCCAACAGATCCAGACTGGAAGACCGGATATCGTTCAGATATTCGTCGATCTTGCTGTTGCCGCTCGGGCCACAAACCCCGGCGCTGATCATTTCCGTCAAGCCAATGATGGTGTTCAGCGGCGTGCGCAGCTTATAGCTGACGGTTTGCAGAAACATATTCTTGGCGGAAATCGCCTCGGCCGCGCGGGTGTTGGCCTGGAACAGTTGGGCGACCACCGCTTCTTGTTCGGTCTGCTGACGCAATCGTTCCGTGATATCGCGGGAAATGGCACTGACCCGCATCACCCCATCGGCTTGTCGAAACGCAAACAGCGACAATTCGGCGGGAAGCTGTTGGCCGCTCTTGTGCAAAAGCCGGGTTGCCACCACGACCCGCTCCCCAGCGGCCAAACGGCCCCACAGCTCGATCAACTCTTCCGGGCTGTGGGTTTTATCCAAATCGGCAATGTTTTTAGACAGCAGACTGGCCCGGTCATAACCGAGCCAGGTACAAGCGGCGGCATTGACATCCAGCAATCTGCCGCGTCGATCCAAAATCAACACCGCATCGGGGGCGGCTTCAAACAGCAATGTCAGCCGTTCACTGGCCCCATCCTGTTTTGCTGTTCCCAGCGCCGTCGGAATACGTCCCCTCAGCCACAGGAAAAGCATCACGCCAACCGCCAGATCGGCCAGGATTTCGCCCCACGAAAGGCGCGCCGCCGCCCCATCCCCCAACAGGCCGACGATATCGATGACGCCACGGCCCAAGACAGCAATTGCCGCCAAAATCAGGGCGAGGAAAAGCGCCCCCTGATCGCCCCCAAGTTTTTTGGATGCTGAAAGGTGACGCACGGCAATGAAGAGGACAGCCCCCCAGAGAGCGCACAGCGCTATATCAAGGGCGAAACCGGCGGCGGTGATTAACAACATCTCCTGGCTCGGACTGGGAATGAAGGCGGGCACCCCCAGCCTTCATCCAACATTCATATAAACCTATCGCCCCCACCTAGCACGTCCTGAGGCGGGTTAAAACCTTTAATATTGCTGGTTGATGATCGAACAGCTTGTGATCGTCGATCAGCATTGGTCGGCCAGAGCCGCCAGAGTTCCCTTGGCGATTTCATCGAATTGGTCCCGGTAGGACAAGCCGTCTCCACCAGAACGGCAGTCACTTTCAATCTGGCGGGATATTTCAGCCAGGGCACTACCACCGAAATTAGCGGCAACCCCGGCAATGCGATGGGCGCACCGGCCAACGGTAGCGCTTTCGCCATCGTCCCAAGCTTTATTCAACTCCTGCCAGGTATCGGTGATGGAGGATCGGGCCGCGACAATCAAATCGATCAAGACGTCCTTGTCCATGGCATCGGCCAGCAACGCCATGCGCTCGCCGTCCAGCAAGGACGGCTGACCGTCATCGACCTGATCGGAAGACGACGCCACCGCGAAAAGCGGCCCCAGAACTTCCTCGATCGATCCTTTGCGCAACGGCTTTCGCAAGACCGCGTTCATACCGACCGCCATATACCGCTCGACCTCGGGCGGACTGAAATTGGCCGTCAGGGCAATAATCGGCAGACGAGACTTTCTGGGATCGGGCAAAGCGCGGATACGACGGGTTGCCTCCACCCCATCCATGCCGGGCATGCGAATATCCATCAAGACGACGTCGAAATCCCCCTTTTCGACGGCGGCCACCGCTTCGAACCCATCCACGGCGACAGTCACCGAATGACCGGCCCGTTCCAGAAAGGCCAAAGCCACCTTGCGGTTCACCTCGTTGTCTTCCACCAACAAAATGAATAAAGGCGGCAATTCGTCGGCATATTCGCCGTCTTCCCCGGCCCAGGTCACGGCTGCCCGACCGGCGTTTTCCAAAAGCGTCGCGGCTTCGCCGTCCGAGAACGGGCGATGCAGACCGCGTTCGAGATACAAAACAGCCTGAACCCGCCCGCCCCAGGTGACCGGAGCACACAGGATCGAGACCTTACGGTCATGCAGTTCCGTAGTCTTGGCCACATCAGAGAGGGACAAATCTTCGGCGATCCAGCTTTTGCCGACCAAAACCTGGGACAGCAAGGCATGGGGCAAGCGCAACGGCAGTTCGATGCCGGGTCGCGCTGTGCGCGCCAGAACAATGCCGCGACGACTGGCGACCAGACCGCCATCGGCTTGCGCGGCAGACACCAGCGCCCCCAAAAAAGAACTGGCCAGAGCGTCGATCGCCAACCCGTTGCCACCTGTCATAGAGCTTCCCCCCATCAGCTCCGTTGCGTGAGATTTTCCCACGCCGCGTGTTATCTGGTGAACAAGATTAAGCAAGGTCTTGCCGCTCGGCAACAACCTCATACCCTGGCATGCCCAATCATTACCCATAAAAGTTCAAAGGAAACAAGGTTGTAAAATTTCGCCTAGATTATTGCAGTAAAATTACATTATGAACATTTGATGTCGCCATCATGTGAATATTGACATAACAGCGGCCGTCATGAATTCTTCCGCCGAACCTTGAAATCGCAATCAGGCGATTAGGTCCTATCCTTTTACCACTGATAATCGGCATCAGGAGCCTCTGATCAAGTGAACGCCTGGACTGGCACCACACCGTCACGCTCCATCGACAACGGCGCGGCTTTGAACGCCGTGATCGAACGTCTTGAATATGCCTTTCAGCCCATCGTCAACGTTTCCACCGGTCACTGCTTCGGCTACGAGGCCTTGCTGCGCCACTACGAGGATTGCGGCTATACCAGTCCGCGCGGTTTCTTTGACGCCTGCGAGGCTGCGGGGCTGCTGAATGCGGCGCAAATGCAGCTTTGGGAAAGGGCTGTCCAGAAATTTGCCGCCATGACCGGCGAGCATGCACCGCGCCTGTTTCTGAAAATCGATGCCCGTTCGCTGTCCAACAGCGAATTGCTGGCCCGTCATATCAAGGGGCTGTTGGCCCATTACGACCTGCCGGAAAGTGCGGTCGCCTTTGAAGTGGCGGACCTGCCCCCGGAAAATGATGGCAGCATTGCCGATTGGGTTCGCTCGCTGAAGCGCAACAGTTGCAAACTGGCGGTCGAGCATGTGGGGGGCCGTTCCGGCGGATGGGCGTTGGTCCATGCAGCCGAACCCGACTTCATTAAGGTCGATCCCTTTTTCATCCACGATCTGGCCAACGATTCCCGCAAAAAGCTGCTGTTGTCGCAAATGGTTGGCTTAGCGCATCTGCTGGGAATCGTGGTGATCGCCTGCGGTGTCGAAACCAATCGTGACTTTTTGACCTGCAAGGAAATCGGCTGCGATCTGGTGCAAGGCCCGATGATTGCCCCCCCGACCCTGGCGCCGCAGGATTTACCGCTGATTTTTGCCCATGTTG
>JASLCK010000086.1 GCA_030151865.1 Rhodospirillaceae bacterium
CTGGCGCACCGCCATGCCGGTCACCATCTGGTCGGCGGAAAAGCCGCGGTCCTAACTTACCCCCGACTGTCGCCCACCAGTTCGCCCTTGCGGTCGAATACCATCACATCCAGATCGATGGGGGCATCGCGCAAAACCTCGCGGGCCACGCGCTCGGCCTCGCGGGCGATAACCGTGCCGATGGGCAGACCGGCGGCGGTGGACAGTTCCAACACCTCCAACGCGGTATTGGCGGCCTTGGCGCGCCCGATCAAAACCTCATCCGCACCCAGCCCGCGCAAATGTTCGGCCAGCCACATCAGATTGACCTGACTGCGTTTGGAATGCAGATCCATATGGCCTTCCGCCAGCTTGGTCAATTTGGCGAAACCACCGGCAATGGTGACCTTTTCCACCGGATGGCCGCGCAGATATTTCAGCATGCCGCCGACAAAGTCGCCCATATCGATAATGGCGTCCTCGCCCAGACCACGCAGGCGGCGCACCGCTTTTTCCGAAGTATTGCCGACACAGCCCGCCACATGGGTGACATGGGTGGCCCGCGCCACATCGATGCCGCGCTGGATGGAATGGATCCAGGCCGAACAGGAATAAGGCACCACCACCCCGGTGGTCCCCAGAATGGAAATACCGCCCAGAATGCCTAAGCGCGGGTTCCAGGTTCTCTCGGCGATTTTCTCGCCATTGGGAACCGAGATTTCGATTTCGAAATCAGCGGAACTTCCGTGCTTTTGCGCTGCTTCCAACGCTTCGGCGATCATCAGGCGACGCGGCACCGGGTTAATCGCCGGTTCCCCCACCGGCAAGGGCAATCCCGGCTTGGTGACGGTGCCCACCCCTGCCCCGGCCCGAAAGAGAACGCCGCTGCCGCTGGCCCCACGGCGAACGGTGGCGATCACCGTCGCCCCATGGGTCACATCGGGATCATCACCCGCATCCTTGATCACCCCGGCCCGTGCCCAATCCTCACCCTTTTCCTGCAAGGCCAGGGCAAACACCGGGGTTTCACCGCGCGGCAAAATGATCGAGACCGGATCGGGAAAGTCCTCTCCCAACAACGCCGCCAAAGCCGACCGGGTCGCCGCCGTGGCGCAGGCCCCAGTGGTCCAGCCGGAGCGCAAGGGCTTGCCATCTTCCCCCAACACGGTTTCCGCCGCATTGGTGTCGCTGTTGGTCGTCATGATCGCCTGTCCCGAAAAAACAAAACGGCGGGCCTGTTGGTCCGCCGTCTTATCTACACCCAACACCGCTTTGACGGTAGGTTTATCGACTTGATATATCCGGTTGATATCGCATGAGAAATATCAAGACAACATCACTAATTCAGCGAACAGGGTGGATCTGTTTTTCCCAATCGGATCCACCCTATCTCTGGTTCTTTACTGCTGCACCTCGGCCATGCGGCGTTTGGCGGCTTCGTTGTCATGCTTCAAAGTCGGCACGATGCACAGGATAGCCGCACCGCAAGACACCAGCAGCAGCGTAAAGCCGCCGTCCCAACCAAACCAGTCAACGGTATAACCAACCAAGGCATTGGCCGCGACCGAGCCGCCCAGATAACCGAACAGCCCAGTAAACCCAGCCGCAGTTCCGGCAGCCTTCTTCGGGGCCAGCTCCAGGGCATGCAAACCAATCAGCATGACCGGGCCATAGATCAGGAAGCCGACGGAAATCAGAGCCGCCATATCCACGGCGGGATGCCCGGTCGGGTTCAGCCAATAAACCAGCACGGCCACGGTCACCAAAGACATGAAGATGATGCCGACAATGCCGCGCCGTCCCTGGAAGAATTTATCGGAAATCCAACCACAGAGGATGGTGCCGGGGATGCCTGCCCATTCGTACAGGAAATAGGCCCACGACGATTTATCGACGGTGAAGTGTTTGGCCTCCTTCAAATAGGTGGGAGCCCAATCCAGCACACCATAGCGGATCATATAGACAAAGATGTTGGCGCAGGCGATCCACCACAGCAGCTTGTTGCGCAACACATACTCGACAAAGATTTCCTTGGCGGAAAACTCCACCTCGTCCTTTTCACCATAGCCTTCGGGATAGTCGTTCTTATATTCCTCGATCGGTGGCAGGCCGACCGATTGGGGGGTATCGCGGATCATGACGATGGCGAACAACGCGATGGCAAGGGCCACGGCGGCGGGCACATAAAAAGCCGCATGCCAGTCATTGAACCAGCCCAAACCCAGCAGAAACAGCGGACCGATCATACCGCCGCCGACATTGTGGGCGATGTTCCAAAACGACACGATCTGTCCGCGTTCTTTCTTGGACCACCAATGCACCATGATGCGTCCGCAGGGCGGCCAGCCCATGCCCTGGAACCAACCGTTCATGAACAGAAGCACAAACATCACGGCGATGCTCGACGTCGCCCAGGGAACCAGCCCCAGGACAAACCCGATCGCTGCCGACAGCGCCAGCCCAAAGGCCAGGAAGAAACGGGCATTGGACCGGTCCGAGACATTGCCCATCAGAAATTTGGACAGGCCATAGGCAATGGACACACCCGACAGCGCCACACCCAGGCTGCCGCGGGAATAGCCTTGTTCCACCAGATATGGCATGGCCAGATTAAAGTTAAGACGGACCAGATAGAACCCGGCATATCCAATGAAAATGCCGAAAAATATCTGCCACCGCATACGGTTATAGGTATGCGGGATCATTTCGTCGGGCAATCTTGGCTGATGGGCCGCAGGTTTCATGAAGTCAAACATGTCCCCTCCTAGGACCGGCTTTCGTCCGGTATTGGCCTGGCGGTCTGTATGAAAAGACCTTCGAAGCTCCAAGCCGCTCTATCTTTGGAGGTTTTTCCCTGTGGGAGAGAAAAATCCCCCCTTTTCTCGGCGCTACACGCCTGTGGAAAGACAATGACCAGAAGTTCCCCCTTGAACTTGAAACGATCATCCCTCCGCATGGCATGCCTGAATTTACCAACCGCTCCGTAATCCTTCTCTCTATTGAGATAAACTTTAGGATAGACCCTCGGAGAGTTGTCATAAATATGAAATAAATCCTCACCCTCCATAATCCGGCATGATGGCCATGCTTGCCGTCGATAGCTGAGAGGCTTGCCAAATAACGAGTGCAGGCAAACAAAAAAGCCCGCCGATAATCTCGACGGGCTCTTCTGCAAGGAATGACGGGCCGTTGATCAAAACGGAATTTCGTCGTCCAGATCAGGCGGGGCATCCCAGCCGGAACCGCCGCCCTGACGGGCGCCGCCGTTCTGGGCCGGGGCAGCCGAAGCCGGACGGCTGTAACCGCCGCCCGAGGACGGAGCGCCGCCGCCATAACCACCTTCCGAACCATAATCACCGCCGCCCTGACCGCCGCCTTCGCCACGGCCATCCAGCAGGGTCAGTTCGCCCTTGAAGCGGGTCAGGACCACTTCGGTGGTGTACTTTTCCGCACCGCTCTGGTCGGTCCACTTACGGGTTTGCAGGCTGCCTTCGACGTAAACCTTGCTGCCCTTCTTCAGATACCGTTCGGCGATATCGGCAATACGGTCGTTGAAAATCACCACGCGGTGCCATTCGGTCTTTTCCCGACGTTCGCCCGAATTGCGGTCTTTCCAGCTTTCCGACGTGGCCAGGTTCAGGTTGACGATCTTGGAACCATCCTGCCCGTGGCGCACTTCCGGGTCGCGGCCCAGATTGCCGACAAGGATGACTTTATTGACACTACCGGCCATGGCCTCTTTCTCCTCGAAATCCGAGGTGGGAATTTACCCTGCCCGCCGTGCGGCGGAAAGCCTGTTTTCACACTCTGGCGACAAGCCTTGTGGGAGCCTTTTAAATGAACCCATAAGTATAAGGATTATTTGATAAATTCTCCCGTTGTCAGATGTTGCGCAAACGTCGGATGACGCATAAGCTTTCTTTCTTTTTACAACATCCCGGAGATGCCAAATGGCAGCATTGCATGTGCGTGTGGGGGCGGCTGTGATGGCTGCGGCGCTGGTCGCCGCTGGTCCCGCGCTGGCCGAGTCGAAATTGAAGCTGGGCGCCGTGTTCCCGCTGACCGGCGAACTGGCCGATTACGGTCCTGCCGCCAAGACTGGCGTCGATCTGGCCATTGCCGAAATCAACAAGGCTGGCGGCGTGCTGGGCGCTCCGGTGGCTCTGTCGATCGCTGATGACCAGACCAGCCCGCAGGCTGGCGTCGATGCCGCCCAGAAGCTGGTGTCGGTCGAAAAGGTCAATGCCATCATCGGCCCGATGGGCTCGGGCGTCTTCATTCCGGTCGCCAAGACCGTGACCATTCCGGCGGGCATTCCGCTGATCACCGGTTCGGCCACCTCGCCGGTCATCAGCACCCTGGACAGCAAGGGCCTGACCCTGCGCACCGTTCCGTCCGACGCCTTCCAGGGCGTTGCACTGGCTCAGGTCGCCAAGGACAAGGGCTACAAGTCGGTCGGCATTCTTTATGTGAATAATGACTACGGCAAGGGCCTGTCGGAAACCTTTGAAAAGTCCTTCACCAAGGCTGGCGGCAAGGTGACGGCCAACGTCGCTTTCGAACCCAAGCAGGCCAGCTTCCGCGGTGAAGTCCAGAAGGCCGCGACCGGCAAGCCGGAAGCCCTGGTCGTCATCGCCTATACCGGCGACGGCGTGCCGATCCTGAAGCAGGCCCTGGAAGGCGGCGACTTCTCGAAGTTCCTGCTGTCCGACGGCATGAAGGCTCCGGAAATCATCGATAGCATCGGTGCCGATTATCTGGAAGGCGCTGCCGGCACCGCTGCCGCTCCGCAGCCTGATTATCCGGCTGCCGAGGTCTTCAAGCAGAACTACAAGACCAAGTTCGGCGAAATCTCGCCCAAGCCCTATATCGACACCTTCTACGACGCCACCTATATCCTGGCTCTGGCGGCGGAAAAGGCCAAGTCGACCGATGGCGCCAAGATCCGCGCCGCCATCAACGAACTGTCGGTCCCCGGCGGCGAAAAGGTCGGCCCCGGCGAATTCGGCAAGGCCAAGGAACTGATCGCGGCTGGCAAGAAGATCGACTATGTCGGCGCTTCGGGTCCGGTCAAGTTCGACGCCCATGGCGACATCGGCGGCACCTTCGCCCATTGGGAAATCAAGAAGGGCAAGATCGAAACTCTGCGCATCTTCGAACCGAAGATGTAAGCAGCCGGTTTCGGCTTTCGCAAAAACCCCGTCGGAGCAATCCGGCGGGGTTTTTCTTTGGGCCCCCTGGCACAGTGCAGCCCCCTGCCCGGCTGGATTGGCATAGCGCTGCGCAAACCAGCCCCCATGCCAAGGCCATGACGGGCTTGGAAAAAGCCCTGTCCTAATCCAATGCCCTAAAGAAAAGAGCCCGGCGCAGCAAACCTGCACCGGGCTCCTCACCTCACCCTGTAGGCGGCCGATCGGTCGCCTACATGATTTAGATTTTATTGGTCGTCGCCATCCGCCACAACCGGGGCCGGGGCCGACCGGACTTGGGGGCGTTCCTCGGGGATAATGCCCTGGGGACGACGCAGCAGAATGACCTGCAGCAGCACACCAATCAGCAGAACGCGCAGCGCGCTGCCCTGGGTCACATAGGCCGCAGGCAGCAGGCCGGTGATCAGTTCCGTCCCCGACCAGACCAGCCAGATCAGGAACGCACCCAACACCGCGCCCTTATTGCTGCCCGATCCGCCGGCGATCAACATCACCCAGATCAGGAAAGTGGCGAACACCGGTTCAAACGCTTCCGGGCTGATAAAACCGATAAAGTGCGCATAGAGCGCGCCGCCCAGCCCCATCAGGACCGAACCCAAAACAAAGGCTTCCAGACGGAAACGATAGACGTTTTTGCCAGCCGCCTGGGTCCCCAGTTCGTTTTCACGCACCGCCCGCAGCACACGGCCCCAGGGAGCCTTGCGGATGCGTTCGACCGCCAAATAGGCCAGAACCAGAATCACCGCGACCACCAGCAGATACACCAGCGGATCATCGGAAATCGGACGCGGAATGCTGGGAATGCCCCGCACGCCGTTGCCGATCCAGGCTTCATTCTTGAAAATCAGGCGAACGATTTCGGCAATGCCGATGCTGGCGATGGACAGATAATCGGCGCGCAGGTTCAGCGTGATCAGGCCGATCACCACCGCCAACAGGCCCGACACCACCATGGCGGCCAACAGACCGACCACGAAGGGCATGCCCAGACCGCCCAGATGTTCGGTGCTGGGGGGCGTGGTGAAGATGGCGGTGGTATAAGCGCCCACCGCATAGAAACCGGCGATACCGATATTGAAAAGACCCGTCATGCCCCACTGCACGTTGAGGGCAAGCGACAAGATGGCGTAGATGGCCGCAGTCGTCAGCAGGACGACGCCATAGCTGGCCAGGCCGGAGAGTTCGATCATCGGCGGGCTCCCAGAAGACCAGTGGGCTTGACGATCAGCATGATCACCATGATGGCGAAAGCGACCGCGGGCTTATAGGACGGTTCGATAATCGCCGTGGACAGTTCGGATGCGATACCGATGATCATGCCACCAACAATGGCGCCATAGGGCTTGCCAAACCCGCCCAAAATGGCGGCGGCAAACATCGGCAGCAGGGCCGACCAGCCCATCATCGGGGTCAGACGGGTATCCAGGGCCAGGAAGACGCCAGCCGCAGCGGCCAGGCCACCCCCCAGAATCCAGGTCCAGATGATGACCTTTTCCGAATTGATGCCGGTGACGCGGGCCAGATCCATGTTGTCGCTCATGGCGCGCATGGCCTTGCCCATACGGGTCCGGGTCAGGAACAGATGCACCAAAACAACCAGGATCAAGCAGCCCGCGATAATGACCAGATGGTCGGGACGCACCTTGATGTCGCCGAAACGCATGGGGATCTGGATGCCCTTGACCATCGAATGATCCTGAACGCCCCAGATCAGCATGACGATGCTGCGTACCACCAGAGCCATGCCGAACGACGAGATTAGCAGGATGACCGGCTGGGTTCGACGCAAACGGCGATAGATCACCTGATCGACCAGCACCGAGATTGCCGCACCGCCAATAATACCGACGGGCAGCGCCGCCAGCACCGGGATATGGAATGCGGTCACAGCGGTAAAGGCGCAATAGGCGCCAAAGGTCATGATATCGCCGTGGGCAAAGTTGGAAAACCGCAGGATGCCGAACAGCAGCGAAACGCCGATGGCGCCCAGGGTCAGGATGCTTCCCAGCACGACGCCATAGACGACGAGCTGAAGCAGATTGGTAAAGTCCATCGCCTTAGCCCCCCAGGAACATTTCTGCGATTTCCCGGTTGGCCAGCATATTGGCCCCGGTATCTTCGTGACGATTGCGGCCCATGGCCAGAACATAGCCGCGATGGGCGATTTCCAGGGC
>JASLCK010000124.1 GCA_030151865.1 Rhodospirillaceae bacterium
ATGCCACCGATAATTCCCCAACAAAGCGGATGCGCCCGTGGGCAATGCCCATGGACAGCGTCAATCCGCGCGCCTTCATTTGCTGATTGGCCGCGTCAATCACCTGACGCAGGCTGGACCGCGCCTGAGGCGATTCCGCCGAATAAGGCAAGGGGCCGATGTCCCCTTCAACCTCCAGCCGGGCCTCGCCTTCGTTCTCGTGGAACAGGGCCTGGACCGGAATCCCTTGATACTCAAAGGAAAAGCCAAAATCACGCTTGATCGCCGGAGGCATCTCTCCGCTGTCCCAGTCAAGCGGCAGCTTACCATCGCCAAGGATAAGATGTGGACTTGCCATCTGTTTGCGTCGCCTGTCTGTTCTGGACTTGTGGGGCGCGGAAGATTAACACGCTTACAGCCATAGACAAACACCACCGCGATTGCGACCTTACCGAACGGACAAAGAGGGAGTAATATCCCGCCGTTCTTTTTGGGAGACAGGCCTTGCAGGACCAGGATTTTTCGCTGCTGAAATACGTCGCCATTCCGATTCACCCGGAAGGCTGGCGCTTCATTCCGCTGTTCGCCGCGGCAACCCTGGTGCTGTTCATGATCTGGTCGCCCTTGGGCTGGCTGGGCGTGATCCTGACCCTGTGGTGCGCCTATTTCTTCCGCAACCCCGAACGCGTCACCCCCACCCGTGACGGCCTGATCGTCAGCCCCGCCGACGGCGTGGTGCAGATGATCGTGCGCACCCCCGCCCCGCCCGAACTGGATATGGGCGACGCCCCGCTGACCCGCGTCAGCGTCTTCATGAACGTCTTCAACGTCCATGTGAACCGCGCCCCGGTGGCGGGCAAGGTGATCAAGCGCGCCTATCAGCCGGGTCAGTTCCTGAATGCGTCCCTCGAAAAGGCCTCGGCCTTCAATGAACGCATGTCGGTGCGCCTGGGTCTGGATGATGGCCGCGAAGTGGCCTTTGTGCAGATCGCCGGTCTGGTGGCGCGGCGTATCCGGTGCGATCTGGTGGACGGGCAAAGCCTGCGCACCGGCGAACGCTTTGGCCTGATTCGTTTCGGCAGCCGCGTCGATGTCTATCTGCCCGAAGGGGTCGAACCCCTGGTGGCGGTTGGTCAGACCATGATCGCGGGCGAAACCGTGCTGGCCGACCTGACCGGGTCCGAGCCCCAGCGTGAAGGGGAATACCGCTAATGTTTCCGCGCCGCCGCCAGCCCCGCATCACCGGCTTGTCGTTCAACAAGCTGATCCCCAACATCCTGACCATGCTGGCGCTGTGCGCCGGTCTGACCTCGATCCGATTCGGGCTGGATGGCAACTGGCAGTCGGCGGTGATGTCCATTTTGCTGGCGGGTGTGCTGGACGGCCTGGATGGCCGCATCGCCCGCCTGCTGCACGGCACCAGCAAATTCGGGGCGGAACTGGACAGCCTGTCCGACTTCGTCAGCTTTGGCGTCGCCCCGGCCATGCTGCTGTATTTTTGGACCATGCGCAGCGCCGGTGGCCTGGGCTGGGCGCTGGTGCTGCTGTTTTCGGTGTGCTGCGCCCTGCGTCTGGCCCGTTTCAACACTATGCTGGGCGAACCCGATTTGCCGCCGTTCGCCTATAATTTCTTCACCGGCGTCCCTGCCCCCGCCGGGGCCGTGCTGGTGCTGCTGCCGATGATCGCCAGTTTCCAGGCCGATCCCAATGGCCTGTTCCACAGCAGTTCGATCAATGCGGTCGGGCTGGTGCTGGTGTCGTTCCTGATGGTCAGCAAGACCCCAACCTTCTCGGGCAAGCGCTTCAAGGTGCCCAACGCCTATGTGATGCCGGTTCTGCTGCTGGTGGGACTGCTGGCCGCCTTTCTGGTGACCGAACCCTGGACCACCATCACGGTTGTGGCCGCCCTTTACGCCATCAGCATCCCCATCAGCATCCGTGCTTTCGCCCGGTTGAAGAAGCAGGCGCAGACCTTGCGCGAGGCTGAAGCCGATGCGCAAGAAAACCATGATAAAAATAAGGGCACTGCGTGAGCGCCGCCACACTGTGATATATAAATCACACGGCGACTAAAAGACGCACTTTCCCCGATTCTCCGGTCTTCTTCCCATTGTGCGGCAACGCACCATGGGTTAAATCTGTTGGCAATTGTTTGTAACTTTCTCCGCTGATAAAGGGTGAGAAAAACCATGCGTATTCTTTCCGGTCTCCTGGCCGCCAGCTTGATGGTCGGCGTTTCCTCGGTCGCGCTGGCCGAAACCAACGGCTGGTACGTTGGCGCCGAAACCGGCCTGAACGTCGTTCCGGACCTGAAGGTCAAGAACAACAACCTGTCGGGCAAGGAAAGCAATGACCTGGGCTACGGCATCGTCGGCAGCGCCGGTTACGGCTTCGGTCCGGTCCGCGTTGAAGGCGAACTGGGCTGGCGTCAGAACAGCATTGACAAGCTGACCGCCGCCGTTGGTAACGCCAACGCTCATGGCAATGGTAAGGGCAGCCTCGACGCCCTGACCTTCATGACCAACGCCTACTACGACATCAACACCGGCACCGCCTGGACCCCCTATGTGGGTGCTGGTATCGGCGCCGCCGATCTGATCGCCAACAAGGTGCGCGCCAACGGCTACACCATCAGCGACGACAATGATTGGGTCTTCGCCTATCAGGGCATCGCTGGCGTCAGCTACGCTCTGAACGAAAAGGTCTCGCTGAACGCCGACTATCGTTACCTGCGCACCACTGAAGCCAACTTCAGCGGCGACAACTCGATCGGCGGCGGTTCGGCCAAGGCCACCTATCAGGCCCACAGCGTGTTCGTCGGCTTCACCTACAAGTTCGGCGGCTCGGAAAAGCCCGCTCCGGTCGCGACCCCGGTCGCCGCTCCGGCCCCGGCTCCGGCTCCGGCCCCCAAGGCCGCGACCCAGCAGGTGATCGCCAAGTCCTACCTGGTGTTCTTCGACTTCGACAAGTCGGACATCACCCCGGAAGCTCACTCGATCATCAATCAGGCCGCTGCTAACGCCAAGGCTTCGAACGCCACCAGCATCAAGCTGACCGGCCACACCGACGCCTCGGGTTCGGAAAAGTACAACATGGCTCTGTCGCTGCGTCGCGCCAATGCCGTGAAGGCCGAACTGGTCAAGCTGGGCATCCCCGCCGGCGAAATCGAAGTCATCGGCAAGGGCAAGAGCGAGCCGCTGGTCCCCACCAAGGACGGCGTGCGCGAACCCCAGAACCGCCGCGTGCAGATCCTGCTGCCCTAATCCGGCTAGCAGACGCATCAGCGTTCAAAGCAAAAACCCCTGCGGCATGCCGCAGGGGTTTTTTGCTGCCCGATCAACAAATGTGTCGGCATATTTTCCCAGTCGCACCGCTTGATCTTTGCAAAGCCGATGGCGCAATATCTGCGCCAGATTTCGCCTCCACCATTTCATAGGGTGCACCCTTGCTCCATCGTCTGTCCGCGTCCGTGCTGGCGCTGTGCCTGTTGTCCGCCACCGCCGCCAATGCCGCGTCGTCTTGCTTCACCCCCACCGAAGCCAAGGCCGCCAAGTTCCGCGCTATGCAGCAGGAATTCAATGTCGCCGCCCTGAACTGCCAAAGCGTCGATCCCAACGATCCGACCCCCAGCATCCGCGACCGCTATAACAGCTTCGTCAGCAGCAACGGCAGCCTGATGCAGGACAATGCCCGTTCGCTGAAGGCGCACTTCTCGCGCGTTGGCGGCAATTTTGACCGCTGGATGACCCAGGTCGCCAATGATGCCGGTCAGCGCGTCATGACCGATACCGAGTTCTGCCAGCGCGCATCGGACAATCTGGACAAGGTGATGGCCCTGCCCTCGACCGAGCAGGAAACCTTCGCCGATGGCGTGACCCCGGCCTCGTTCGTCCCGGCCTGCGCCGAAAAGGCGACCCCGACCGCGACCAAGAAGGCCAAGGAACATAAGGCCAAGGCCAAGCCCCACAAAAACAAGGCCGCCGAGAAGAAAGAAGCGTCGGCCCAATAAGACCTGACGGCTTTGCTTTTTTCCAAGCATCCCTCTGCCCGGCCGGGGTTGGCCCGATGACGAAGCCAACCCCGCGCCAGATCGGACAATGGGCAGGCCTTCTGGTCCTGTCCCTGATCCTGGGTGAAGCCGCCCAATGGGCGGGCTTGCCTGCCGCCCTGCTGCTGGGCGCCATGGTGGGATCGATCGCCGTTGGCGTCAGCGGCGGCAGCATCCGGGTACCGCGCCCCCTGTTCCTGGCGGCGCAAACCATCATTGGGGCGCTGGTCGCCCGTGCCCTGACTCCTGAAACATTTGCAACCTTGTCGCAAGACTGGGTGACCATGCTGACCGTCATCCTGACCACCGTGGCGGCAGGCGGCATTGTCGGTTGGGTTCTGGCTCGGTTCGGCTCGCTGCCGGGCAACACCGCCGCCTGGGGATCATCTCCCGGCGGGGCGTCAGCCATGGTGGTGATGGCCGAGGATTATGGCGCCGACCCCCGTCTGGTCGCCTTCATGCAATATCTGCGGATGCTGCTGGTGGTGATGTCGGCGGCGCTGGCAACCCGCCTGTTGGCCGGACCGCCGGGAACCCATGGCATCGCCCTGGCCCCGGAAACCCTGACTTGGACCGCCGTAGCTGGAACCTTGGGCATCGCCCTGGTCGGCGGCACGGCTGGCAAACTGCTCAAAGTTCCAGGTGGGGCCTTGCTGGGACCGATGCTGCTGGGCGCGGTGGTCCATTCCAGCGGCCTAGTGCATATCGCCCTGCCCGACGAAATTCGCAACGGCGCTTATGTGGTGATCGGCTGGTATATCGGGCTCAGCTTTAACCGCACGGTGTTGATGTACGCATTGCGCGCCCTGCCGCAGATGCTGCTCTCGACCTTTTTGCTGATCGCGCTGTGCGGGGCGTCGGCCTGGGCCTTGACCTGGACCATGCACACCGACCCGCTGACCGCCTATCTGGCCACCAGCCCTGGCGGTCTGGACAGCATCGCCATCATCGCCATGGACCAGCCCATCGACCTGTCCTTCGTGCTGGCGCTGCAGACCCTGCGGGTCTTCATCGTCATTCTGACCGGGCCGATCCTGGCCAAGCTGATCACCCGCCTGACCGACAAGCGGGTTTAAGCACCACGCCTTACGGCAAGAACTGTTCGGCCAGAATGCGTTCTTCCAGATTGTGTTCGGGGTCGAACAGCAGATCGAGACCGATCGAGCGATCCTCGTGCACATCGACCCGCACCACGTCGCGGATTTCGGTGTAGTCGGCCACGGCGGACACCGGACGCTTTTCCGATTCCAGCACTTCGAAGCTGACATGGGCGTGGTGGGCCAGCAACGCGCCCCGCCAGCGGCGCGGGCGGAAGGCCGAGATAGGGGTCAACGCCATGACACCCGCCCCCATGGGGATGATCGGGCCATGGGCCGACAGGTTGTAAGCGGTGCTGCCCGCCGGGGTAGCCACCAGAACACCGTCGCAGATCAGTTCTTCCAGACGCACCTTGCCATCAACGCGAATGCGCACCTTGGCGGCCTGACGGGTTTCGCGCAGCATTGCCACTTCGTTGATGGCCAGGGCCTGATGGGTTTCCCCCGTGATGGTCTTGGCCTGCATGACCAGCGGATGCAGACGGACCTTTTCCGCCCGTTCCAGCCGTTCCAGAAGAACATCCTCGTTATAGACGTTCAGCAGAAAGCCCACCGTGCCACGGTTCATGCCATAGATGGGGATGTGCCGATCCAGATGCCGGTGCAGGGTTTCCAGCATAAAGCCGTCCCCCCCCAGGGCGACAATGACATCGGCCTTGTCGGGGGTTACGGCACCATAGCGATGAGTCAGATGTTTTAACGCCCGCTGCGCAGCTTCGTTCTCGGCAGCGGCGAAAGCGACATTCTCGAACTTCATGATTGGCAACGCCCGATCCAAAAGAAGGACGGGAGTATAGCCCGACCTTACCCCCCGGTCACGCTCATGAAGCGGCCAAGGCTGGGGCGATTTTCGTCGATCACGAAATCATGGCCACGCGGCTTGTCGCCGATGGCCGCGAAAATCGCCTGATCCAAGGCGCCATCGGCTTCGGACCCGCGCAGCGCCGGGCGCAGATCGGTGGCCTGTTCCTGCCCCAGGCAAGGATACAAGGTACCGCTGCATGACACCCGGACCCGATTGCAGCTATCGCAGAAACAGCCGCTTAACGGGGTGATGAAGCCCAGCCGCCGCCCGGTTTGCGCCACCCGCATCATCCGGGCCGGACCGGGATTGGCGTCGCGGCGCGGCGTCGGGTCGGTAAACAGGGTCCAGCGCTGTTCCAGGTCACGACGCACCAGATCCAAGGGCAGATAATGTTCGACCCGACCGCCGCCCGTGACTTCGCCCAAAGGCATGGTTTCGATCAGGGTCAGATCGAGCTCCCATTCGCCGCACCAGCGCAGCAGATCGTCAAACTGGTGATCGTTCAACCCACGCAAAGCCACCGTGTTGATCTTGATCTCCATCCCCGCCGCCTTGGCCTTGGCGATCCCCAACAAAACGTTGCCCAAACGGCCGCCCCGGGTAATGCGGGTGAACAAATCGCCGTCCAAGGTATCGAGGGAAACATTGATCCGCCGCACCCCTGCTGCCGCCAGAGCATCGGCATGGCGGGCCAGTTGGCTGCCGTTGGTGGTCAGGGTCAGTTCGTCCAGGCCCTGACCCACCTGCTGACCCAACCGGGCCACCAGATCCATGACGCCGCGGCGCACCAAGGGCTCGCCGCCGGTCAGCCGCAGCTTGCGCACCCCCAGGCGGATAAAGGCTTCGGCGACCCGGCCCAATTCCTCGATGGTCAGGACACCGGACTTGGGCAGGAACTGGGTATCCTCGGCCATACAATAAAGACAGCGCAGATCGCAGCGGTCGGTGACCGACAGGCGCAGATATCGGATGGAACGGCCAAAGGAATCGGACAGACAGGCGGACATGACAAAGGACTACCCGAGGATCGAAACATCCCCATCATCGGCCAGCCGATCCAGTCGCAACATGACGCAGGTCAAGCCGCGCCTATCCATACAGAAGATAAAAGCGGTCGAAATGACGCCGTAAATCGGCCAAGGCAGCCATTACCGCTCCCCGCTGATTGCCCACCAGGGCGATGCGCAGGCCGCGCACCTGACGGAGCAACTCCTCGGCCATATCCTGAAACTCGGCGGCTTCCGCCAATCGGGCGGGAGCGCGCTTTTCCAGCTTCTCCGCCAGATAATCCAGCACACCCGCCTGTTCGGTCAGTTGCCGGGCCTGATCGGCGGGGATATCGGGCCCGTCGAATTCGGCATCCAGAGTTTCAGCCAGCTTCTCGTCAAACGCATCCAGGATGTCGGTATAGCTTTCCAACCCGTTATGGCGGCGCATTTCCCCCAGCAGCCAGCGCAAGGGCTGCAAATCAGCCTGCACCCGCCCCAGCGGCGTACCCGGCCCCACGGCATCGATATCGCGCAACGCCTGAGCCGCCAGATCGGCCACCGACATCAGTTCCTGGGCGAAGCGGTCGTCATCTTGATAAAGCGGCGGTGGCTTGGCGCTCCAGCGCTCCACCATCTGGCCCCAACCATCAGCGCATCCCACCAAGGCGGCGCGGGCAGCATCATGATCGGGATGCAAGACGTCAGAATAAAACAGGGCATCGCGGCAATGTCCCCAGGCCTGGGTATAACCGGCCTGAAAGTCCTGATTGTCCCCCGCCAGGGCCGGCAGCGCGCCACAGGCCACACTCAGCCAGACGATGGCTCCAATCGCGCAATTCCGCCGGTTGATATCCAGCCGTTTCATACCCTGTCGCCCCGCCCTGACTGACAATGCGATCATTATCACCGGGCCGGTTGCGGCGGCAAGTCCGTTTGCGCAGCCATGCGGGCATAAGATTATTACGTGCATGGGCAGTAGACAGATCGCCGCAACTGACCGAAACTTTCCCCAAGGGATAGACCAAGGGGGATGCCGGGGCAGTCATGACGGAACGGATTTTCAGCGACGAAGCCTTGGCCTTGGCCGAACAATTATGTGCCCGGCTGTGCCACGATCTGGCTGGTCCGGTCGGCGCGGTCGCCACCGGGGCCGAATTGCTGGAGGAAGAGGGGCCTGCCGCCCCGCTGGACAGCGAAGCCCTGGGACTGTTGACCGCCAGCGCCGCCGCCGCCGGACAAAAGCTGAAATTTCTGCGTCAGGCCTTTGGCACCGCCAGCGGCACCGTCAGTGATCGACACCTGCAAGATCAGGCGCAATCCTTTGTCGCCCAGGGATCCGATCTGGCCCTGCACTGGCGAACCGGCGATGCCCCCGATTCTGCACCTTGGACCGCGTTGACCGCCAAGCTGGCGCTCAATCTGTTAATGATCGCCCGCGATTGTCTGCCGCGCGGCGGGGTGGTGTCGTTTCGCGCCCCCCAGGGTCCCAACGGCCCCTTGCTGATCGAAGCCGAAGGCGTCGGCGCCCAGGTGGGCGAGGCCGCGTCAGGCCTCCTTCATCCGAACGATGTAAACCCCGGCCCAAAGACTGCCCAAGGGGCTTACTGCGCCGCCCTGGCGATACGAGACGAAAGGCGGATCAACCACAGCGTAAGGACGGGAGCTCTGGTATTAACCTTGGAAAAAACATGAAAAACGCATGGCCTTTGTTTATTTTGGCTATGCCGCGCTTTCTCATTGGTGATCGCGCATGCTATTAATGTATTCCCCGAGAACGGGTTATCCTGCCGCGCCATGGCGACAGAGCCCGTTTACGAGAGAGTTCGGGACCACGGCGAGGGCACAACATGGATGATCTCTTGAGCGAATTCCTGACGGAAACGGCCGAAAGCC
Source organism: Rhodospirillaceae bacterium (assembly GCA_030151865.1). GTDB lineage: Bacteria > Pseudomonadota > Alphaproteobacteria > Rhodospirillales > Magnetospirillaceae > JASLCK01. The sequence continues at coordinate 8,812 of JASLCK010000124.1, forward strand.
TTTCCGTCCTGGACGTCGAGCTGGTGAAACTTGAACAGAATCCTGAACCCAAGATTCTGTCGAATATTTTCCGTTTGGTTCACACCATCAAAGGCACGTGCGGCTTCTTAGGCCTGCCGCGTCTGGAAACCGTCGCCCATGCGGCCGAAAACGTGCTGGGCAAGTTCCGCGATGGCGAACTGTCGGTGACCCCCGCTGCGGTGACGCTGATCCTGGCGTCGATCGACCGCATCAAGATGATCCTGTCGCACATCGAACAGAACGAGTCGGAACCGGAAGGCAACGACAAGGATCTGACCACCCAGTTAAATGCGATGGCCGAAGGCAAGGCGCCCGAAGCTCCCGCCCCAGCCCCCGCTCCGGCGCCGGAACCCGAACCGGTGTTCCAGGCCGCTCCGACCCCCGAGCCGGAACCCGAGCCGGAACCCGAACACCACGATCCGGAACCTGAAGTTGCCGCCGTGCCCGCCCCCGTGCCGCAGGTTCCCGCCACCACCGCTTCGGCGGCCGCTCCGGTCGCGATGAACACCACCGAAGCTCCCAAGGAATCGGCTGTCGCCGCCCAGACCATCCGCGTCAACGTGGAACTGCTGGAAAACCTGATGACCCTGGTCTCGGAACTGGTGCTGACCCGCAACCAGTTGCTCCAGATGGTCCGCGGCAAGGACGACAGCGAATTCGCCACCCCGCTGCAACGCCTGTCCCACATCACCACCGACCTTCAGGAAGGTGTGATGAAGACCCGCATGCAGCCGATCGGCAATGCCTGGGCCAAGCTGCCGCGTATTGTTCGCGACCTCTCGGTCGAAATGAACAAGAAGATCGATCTGCAAATGATCGGCGCGGAAACCGAATTGGACCGTCAGGTTCTGGAACTGATCAAGGACCCGCTGACCCACATGGTCCGCAACTCGGCCGACCATGGTCTGGAACCGACCGAGGAACGCCGCCGTATCGGCAAGCCGGAAGTGGGTAAGGTGGTGCTGAACGCCTATCACGAAGGCGGTCACATCATCATTGAAATCTCCGACGACGGACGCGGCCTCAACATCGCGCGTATTCGTCAGAAGGCTGTTGCCAACGCCCTGGCGTCCGAAGCCGAACTGGACCAGATGTCCGACCAGCAGGTCGCCCAGTTCATCTTCCGCGCCGGTTTCTCGACCGCTGAAAAGGTTACCTCGGTGTCGGGCCGCGGCGTCGGTATGGACGTGGTGCGCACCAACATCGAAAAGATCGGCGGCACCATCGAGCTGAAGACTCAGCAGGGCAAGGGCACCAGCTTCATCATCAAGATCCCGCTGACCCTGGCCATCGTGTCCGCCCTGATCGTTGAATGTGCGGGCGAACGCTTCGCCATTCCGCAGATCAGCGTTCTGGAACTGGTGCGCACCACCGCCAATTCCGAACATGGGATCGAGGTCATCAACAACGCCCCGGTGCTGCGTCTGCGCGACCGCCTGCTGCCGCTGGTGTCGCTGCGCACCCTGCTGCGTCTGGGCGGTGACACCGACTCCCGCGGGGAGACGTTCATCGTCGTCACCCAGGTCGGCACCTATACCTTCGGCATCATCGTCGATCGCGTCTTCGACACCGAAGAAATCGTGGTCAAGCCGGTCGCGCCGATCCTGCGTCACATCAACATGTTCTCGGGCAACACCATCTTGGGTGACGGCTCGGTCATCATGATCCTGGACCCGAACGGCATCGCGGGCAGCACTGGCGAAATCGTCGGTTCCGGCACCGCCGCCGCCGAACAGGCTCAGGCGCGCGATCTGCACGCCGAAGACCGCCAGAGCATGCTGGTCTTCCGCGCGGGCGGCAACGACCTCAAGGCCGTTCCGCTGGCCCTGGTGGCCCGTCTGGAAGAAATCGAAGTCGGCGAGATCGAACGTTCGCACGGCAAGCCGGTGGTGCAGTACCGCGGCAAGCTGATGCCGCTGATCACCATCGACGGCAGCTTCAACGTCAACGGCGAAGGCCGCCAGCCGGTGCTGGTGTTCTCGGACCGCGATCGGACCATGGGTCTGGTGGTCGACGAGATCGTCGATATCGTCGAGGAACGCCTGAAGGTGGAATTGGCCGCCGACCAGTCGGGCCTGATCGGCACCGCCGTGGTGTCGGGCAAGGCGACCGACATCATCGATGCGGGCTTCTATCTGACCCAGGCCTGGGGCGACTGGTTCGGCTCGCCCGATCAGGAACTGGACGCCGCCGCCGACGGCAAGCGCGTGCTGCTGGTGGACGACAGCCCGTTCTTCCGCAATCTGCTGACGCCGCTGCTCTCGGTGGCGGGTTATGACGTCACGTCCGTCGACAGCGCCGACAAGGCCCTGGCCATGCGTGAAGCGGGCGACAGCTTCGACGTCATCATCAGCGACATCGAAATGCCCGGCATGAACGGCTTTGAATTCGCCGCCGCCGTGCGCTCGGAAGGCCGCTGGTCGGCCACCCCGCTGGTGGCGCTGTCCTCGCACGCCACCGATAAGGACTTCGAGCGCGGACGCGAAGTCGGTTTCAACGATTATGTCGCCAAGTTCGACCGCGACGCGCTGTTGCAGACCCTGGCGCAAACCCTGTCCGCTAAAGGTGCAGCATGAACCAGATCGTTCCGTCCAAGCAGCGCGGTTCGCAGGAGATCGCCTCGACCGAGGACCATGACGAATTCGTCACCATGTTCATCGAAGGCCAGATGTTCGGCATTCCGGTGTTGATGGTGCAAGACGTCCTGGGCCCGCAGAAGATCACCCGCATTCCGCTGTCGCCGCCGGAAGTCGCCGGTTCGCTGAACCTGCGTGGCCGCATCGTCACCGCCATTGATGTCCGCATGCGCCTGCGCCTGCCCAAGGCCAAGGAAGAACATGCCGAAGGCATGAGCGTGGTCGTGGACATGAAGGGCGAGCTTTACAGCCTGCGCGTCGATCAGGTGGGCGAAGTGTTGAGCCTGCCCGCCGCCAAGTTCGAACGCAATCCGCCGACCTTGGATCCGCTGTGGCGCGAGTTCAGCAGCGGGATTTATCGTCTTCAAGATAAGCTTTTGGTGATTCTTGACGTTCCCCGCCTCTTGGATTTCACCAAGTCCGAGGGCATCTGATATAGCGGGGCCGGTCTTTAACCGGACCGGCCCTTATCTTCTGTCCCGCGAGAGAGCGTTACCGGCATGAAGTCCTGTCTGATCGTCGATGATTCCAAGGTCATCCGCATGGTGGCCAAAAAAATCCTGAAGGAACTGGAGTTCCAGACGGAAGAGGCCGAGGACGGCCAAATCGCGCTTGATATCTGCCGCGAGCGGATGCCCGACGCGATTTTGCTGGATTGGAACATGCCGGTCCTCAACGGCATCGATTTTCTGCGCCAGATGCGCCAACTGCCCGGCGGTGAAAAGCCGGTGGTGGTGTTCTGCACCACCGAAAACGACATCGAACATATTCAGGAAGCCATCGTCGCTGGCGCGAACGAATACATCATGAAGCCGTTCGACAGCGAAATCCTGCAAGCCAAGTTCGCGCAGGTTGGACTTCTGTAAAGGGATCGGCGCGTAATTATGGCATTGGAAACCGGCGTCGCTCGCCCAGGCACGACCTCATCCGGCGATCCCGTCCGCGTGATGGTGGTTGACGATTCTGCCGTGGTGCGCGGCCTGATCACCCGCATGCTTGAACAAGACCCCGGCATCAGCGTCGTGGCGTCGGTCGGCAATGGTCAAATGGCTGTCTCCGCGCTGGAACGCCATAACGTCGAAGTGGTCGTTCTCGATATCGAAATGCCGGTGATGGACGGTCTGACCGCCCTGCCCCTGATGCTGAAGGTCGACCCTGATCTTCAAGTCATCATGGCGTCGACCCTGACTTTGAAGAACGCCGATATCAGCTTGCGCGCCCTGCAACTGGGCGCCGCCGATTATATCCCCAAGCCCACCTCCTCGCGGGAATTGTCGGGCGGACAGGATTTCAAGCAGGAACTGGTGGAAAAGGTGCGGGC
>JASLCK010000170.1 GCA_030151865.1 Rhodospirillaceae bacterium
TGCAGGGTTTGGGGGTGTCGCAGGATTTGCAAGGTCATCATCAGGACGCCCAGGCCTATTACCGTCAAGCTCTGGCTTTACAGCCCGATGATATCGCCGTGCGCAATAATCTGGGATTGTCCCTGGCCCTGGATGGTCATCCGCGGGAAGGGGTCAATGTTTTGTTGGACGTCGCCACCGCCGCCAAGGCGCCGCCTCAAGCGCGGCAGAATCTGGCGCTGGCCTATGGCCTGGATGGCAATGATCAGGCTGCCGAAAGCATTCTGGTCAGTGACGGCGACCGCACGGTCTTGCAAAACAACATGAGCTATTACCGCTTTCTGCGGGATCAGTTAGGAACGGGTGGTACCCCATGATTGGCGTGGTGGCATCAGGGCTTCGACGCGCCTTCCGCCTGTTCTGGCGGGAGCAGAAAGGGATTTCTGCGTTGGAATTCGCCCTGTTGCTGCCCTGTACCCTCTTGATGGTTTTCGGTTCGATCGAATTGGGGTTGCTGGTGATGACGGATGCAGCCGTCGAGATGGCGGTCCGTAGCGCGTCCCGGTTCGGCATCACCTATAACGAAACCGGCCAGAGCCGTTCTCAGCAAATCACACAGTTCGTCAATGATGCCCTGGGGATGTGGGTTGGACAGAGCGGCTCGTTGGAAGTGTCGGAAAAAGTCTATTCCAGCTATGCCAATGTGGGCCAGCCCGAGCCTTTTACGGATCTGAATAACAACAATCAGTGGGATCAGGGCGAGCCATTTACCGATGTCAATCAGAACGGTGTTTGGGACGCCGACCAGGGCCGGTCATCGGATGGCGGCAGCGGCGATATCGTGGTCTATCAGATCACCCTGAAACGCTCAAGTTATACCGGTATTTTAAGGATGATCGGTCTCACTGACTTTACCTTCTCGCGGACCATTTTGGTTCAGAACGAATAGGGGGGCAGAGATGGGAAATACTCTTTTTCTGTTCCTGCGAACTCTGATCAAGGATCGTCGCGCCGTCGCATCGCTGGAAATGGTCCTGATGATGCCGCTGGTCTGTGTTCTGCTGGTGGGGTTGTACGAGACTTATATCTATATGCGGACAATCGATCTTTTGGACCGTGGGGCGGTGTCCCTGTCCAATCTGGTGTCCTTGCGCAACAAGCAGTTGAAGGACTGCATGAGCACCAGCGATGGGGCCAATATCGGCACTTATTTTTATGTCACCGAACTGACTGTCGAACCGCTGATCCTGTCGAAAAAGGGCATGATCATCTTGTCAACGGTGACCAATCCCGCCGGGACGCCGCTGATTGCCTGGCAGCGGATAACGAGGTATCGCGTGTCCAGTATGAAAAGCTCTATCGGCACCGAGGGCGGAAAGGCCACCCTGCCTGCCAATTTTCCAGTGACGGCCAATGGCAACGACACGGTGGTAATCGCCGAACTGTTCTATGACTACGATCCGTTCGAGGCCATCCGTCCGCTTGTGCAGGGCCTGCCCGCAGCTGGCGTTCTGACGCGGACAGTCTATTTCCGGTCTCGGTATGGCGGCATCAGCCAGCTTGCCCAATGCTCGTGATCCGGGGAAGGGAGGGAACCATGATGCGCTTCTGGCGTGACTTCAGGCGAGACGAGCGGGGCGCGCTGTCTGTGATCGTCTTGCTGGTCTTTCTCTCCATGCTCATGCTGTTCTTCGCGGCATTCGACATTATGCGGACGCAATTGGTGCGCTCGCGGTTATGGGCGGCCATGGATTCGGCCGTGTTGGCCGCCGGGGCCAATCTGGGCAGCAGCACCGCGTTGAGCGAAGGGACGGCTTATTTCAACGCCAATATGCCTGCCAATTTTCTTGGTGCCACCATCAGCACGCCGTCTTACAGCTGTGCCGCGTCTGCGTCCGCCACGCCTGTGCCCTGTACCAGCGTGCCCGCCAGTGCGGGCGGGACTCTGGTGATGACCGCCACGGCCAGCGTGCCCCTGACTGTCTTGCTGAACGGACAAGATTACAGCTTCACCGTTACCACCAAATCGACCCGTTTCAGCAATCCGACCGAAGCCGTTTTGGCGTTGGATAACACCGGATCCATGGGGGGGCAAAAGATCGCCAGCTTGCGATCTGCCGCCAACACTCTGGTGGCGACTTTGCTGGGCAATGGCGGGGCTGTGGCGGCTGGATTCTATGTTGGGCTGGTGCCTTTTACCGAAACGGTTCGGGTTGGCGACAATGCCGCCACCCGGTCCTGGATGACCGGCTCGCCCCCCAACGGTTGGCAGGGCTGCCTGTTCGAACGCAAAATTGCCAACGCTTATACGGTTGACGCCACGGCTCCATCGACGGCCCAGACCAAGTTCTCGCCTTATTACGACACGTCTTGTTCGACCAACTGGTGGACTGGGCAAACTACCTGTGAACCGACCACGCAACAGGACGGCTGTGTTCCTGCTTCGACCATGTTTCTGTCCAGCGACCAAGCGGCATTGACGGCGTCGATCAATGCCATGCAGGCCAAGGGCAGCACCATGATCGCGTCGGGGATGGTGTGGGCCTGGCGTATGTTGTCACCGGGTTGGAGTAACCTTTGGGGAGTCGCCGGACGACCGTTGCCTTTCTGCCAGCCGGGAGTTCAATCGAACAATTGCAGCAGCAGCAAAGCCATTATTCTGCTGACCGATGGCGATAACGATGTCAGTTCGAACTCGCCCTATGCCAGCCCCTATGGCAATCCCACCAATGTGCCGCCCTATGGTAATCTGGTGGGAACCGACAACGCCAACGCCAACACCATGCTGCTACAGGCTTGTTCCGGGGCCAAGGCGGCGGGGATCACCGTCTACACCATTAGTTTCGGCACTGGGATGACCTCGGCAACCAAGCAGCTTTTACAAAATTGCGCCAGTCAGCCGTCTTATTATTTCGATGCGCCAACGTCCAGCAAGCTGACCTCCGCGTTCAGTTCGATCGCAGGGTCGTTGAGCAAGCTGGTATTGACCCAATAAGGAATTTCGCCATGTCCGCGCTTGATCGCACCACCGCAACCACCGCTTCCGGCTCGCAGCACCCGGACATGACCGGCATCTCCTGGCATCAGGAGGCTGGGGGCATGAAGATCGAGTGGACCGACGATCTGACCGTCGGCAATGCCCATCTGGACGAGCAGCACAAGACGTTGATCGCCATGATCAACACCCTGGGCCGCGCCTCCCTGTCGGTCGAGGAACTGGGCGAGGTGATTTTTGGTCTGTTGGAATATGCCGCCGTGCATTTCCGTGACGAGGAAGCCTATTTCGCCGAAGTCGCGCCGGAAATCATTCCAGCCCACTTCGAATCCCATACCGCCTTCATTTCTGGGGCGTACCGCTTCGTGCAGCGTTTCCAGCGGGGCGAGGCTTTGGCGCTGCGCGATACGGTCTATGATTTCCTGTGCAACTGGCTGATCCACCACATCAAGGAGGAAGACCGCCAATATTACCGCCAGCCGTAAAAGGCGGGTGGCGGTCAGGCCGGTTTGCGGCGTGCGCGGCTTAACCCCCGCGCCGCCCACGACAGGCCCCCGCACAGGACGAAGTACAACAGGGCGATGAACAGGAAGATTTCGGTGGGATAAAGCTGGGTGCGGTTGTTGACCTGACTGGCGACCATGGTCAGTTCCGGCACATTGACGATAAAGGCGAGCGAGGTGTCCTTGATCAGCGAGGCGAACAGGCTGACAAAGGACGGGGTCAAATTGCGCAAGGCCTGGGGCAGCAGCACCCAGCGAAGGATTTGCAGATCGCTCATGCCGCTGGCCAGCGCGGCTTCCCGCTGGCCGGACGGTAGAGCATCCAGGCCGGAAACGGTGGTGTACATCACTGCCGCCGAGGTGAACCAGGCCAGGGCCAGGATAACCGACAGCGCGCTTGGCATCGACCCGCCCAGGGCCATCGGGGCCAGAAAATAAACCCAGAAAATCACGAAAATCAGCGGGATGCCGCGAATCAGGTCGGCCCACCAGAACAGGGCGCGGCGGATCGGGCCGGGGCGGCTCCAGGCCAGCAGACCCATGGGAATGCCCAGGGCCAGGGACAAGAACCCGGATACCAGGGCGATCGCCACGGTCAGCAGCAGGCCGCCAAGCTCGCCCTGGGCCAGTCGGCCCCACAGCAGATAATCGAGATTGTTCCAGATGACGGACGCGTCAAAGGGCATCTTGCACCTCGGGCGTCAAAACCGGATGGGGACGGCCAGACA
>JASLCK010000171.1 GCA_030151865.1 Rhodospirillaceae bacterium
TTAAGCGTGGGCGATCAGCTTGTTGTAAAGCTCGGCCAGTTGGGCGTCGCAATCGCTGTCCACATACATGGAAATCGCCGCCAGCAAACCCATTTCTTCCTTCTGGATGTGGAAGATTTCCCGTTCGCACAGCTCCAGCGCCTTGGCGTGAAACGCCTTCCAGGTGGCGGCGGAGAAGCCTTGGGCCTTGGCATCATCCACCTCGGCGGCCAGTTCCTGGGCCAAGGGCAGGATGGTGGCATGTTCTTCGGTCAGAAACAGGGCGATCCCCTCTTCCCCCTGCTCGATCAGCACCGGAAACAGATGGTTCTCCTCAAAGCCGAAATGGCGTTCGACTTCCGCCGCCACCGCGCCGATGGTGTCGGACAACAGACCGGCCACATCGGGCGACGACACGTCGGGAACCTTCTTGGCGGTCTGGTTCATCAAAAACCCTTCCAGCCGCTGCAACGCCTGAATGGTGTGGATATGCTCGTTATGCAGCAAGGCGGCGATCTGGGTAGACGCGAACATCAGGCTTTCTCCGATTGTGGCACCCGGTTTTGCAGGTGCTGATAAAGTCTGCGCCACACCATGGTGGCGAATACCAGGAAGGACACCGCGCCAATCGCGCCGGTCACCGCGCCCAGGCGGACCAGCCAGGCGATTTGCCAGGCAAGCCCCACCGCCGTACACAGCAGGGCCGCGCAATGGCAAACCATGTGCAGCCGCAAGGGACGATCGGCGGTCAGGGTGGACACCAGGATCGGTTTGACGCCCTTTTTGACCGAATGCATCGAGGCGAGGAACGGCAAGATCCGTTGCTGCACCCCCAGCAGAAATGTCAGCAGCCAGCCGAACACCAGGATAAAGCCGAACAGCGGGCCGGTGCGGTCCACCGCCACCCCGGCAGCGGCCAGCAGCCCGATTACGATACTGACGGGCAACAGCACCCAGGCCAGACGGATCATGATGAAGGACACGCCAAGGGCTTTTTTCATCCGGCTTTTCATCACCAAACCCATGGCATACAGATGCAGCCCCGCCGAGATCAGCCCCAGCCCACCGGCCAGAAACACCAGCGGAGGCAGACCATGCACCAGACCGGCCATGGCCAGTAAGATAGCCGCCCCACCAATCCAGGCCGAACGACGGCCCAATTTTTCGTTGGGCGGCGGCGACAGGCCGAACAGCGGGATCAGCACAAAGCTGAACCCCATGGCCAGCATACCCATGAAGCCATAGGCCGCCACCACCCCATGGGCCAGGGCGACGCCATGATGATCGGGCAAGAAGCCAAAGGCGAAATCGGCCACCAACACGCTGCCCAGCACCGCCAGCAAGACCAGGGCGGTCAGGGCGATCCAGGCATGGTCGGTGACCACCCGCATATCCGATACCCGCCGCAGATTGTCGGCCAGCAGAAAAGCAAACAGGGCAATCCCTGCGACCGTCAGTCCAGCCCCCAGGGATAGAAAAATCTGGTCTTGGTGCCCCATGCCGTGCACCAGCAACACCAGACCGGGCAGATAAAGCCAAAACACCAGCTTGCAGGCGGCCACCGACCTGACCGGCTTTTTGGTCGCCACCGGCAGCAATTGGAACGACGCCCCCATGGCAGTCATCAAAAGGACGCCCAGGGTGATCATGTGCAGCGATGTCAGAATATGCCCCAACCCGCCCATGAAGGCGGGCGCATCGGCGGCGAACACCGCCAGCACGATCCAGGCCGGAACCTGCAACAGGGCGGCGACGGCAAAGAAACGGAACGGCACAGAAGGCGGCAGCAACCGGCTGCGCGCCCCCATCATGAAATCACCAAACATCATCGATCAGCCTCCTTGTCGGGCGTCACGAAGCGCGGGTAATGGCCAAACGCACCTCGCCGGGCTCGCCGGGCACGGTTTCGGCTTGCCAGCCCAGCTCGGCCAGTTCGGGGTACAGAAAAACCGGGTCACGGTCGTGATGGACGATGATCTTTTCGTCCTCGTCCAAGGCCCCGACCAGCCGCAGGATCGCCAGCATCGGTAAGGGGGCGGCCAGACCGCGCACATCGATATGCACGCCGTCCACATCGCGGCGCACCGGAGCTCCGGGATCGGGCAGCCCCTTGCAAACCGGGGCATCAACAGGAGAAATCGTCAGATCGCCGCGCCCGTCGCGCAGCAGGAACACCCGCCAATGACGGTCCGCCTGGGCCTCGACCCGCGACGAAAACCCCATCTGCCCCAAAAGCTGGCGCAGCGGCACCGGATCAAAAGGAGCATCGACCACCAATCTGCCGCCCAGATCGACGTTTCTGGCCAGCTCGATGACTTTTTCCAGCGGATCAACCCCTTGCGTCAGCAAGGAACGCACATCGATGGAAAGGTTGGCGGACATGACGGCTCCTTAATACAACGCGGCCAGAGTGGCGCGCGGCACAAGAAGCGTCCTTGATTTTCAGCAAGTGACGGATAATCGCTCAGTCGCCGCAGAAACGGCTCAGCGCTTCGGGGTCGGACAGCACGAAATCGCGCCCACGGGTCGAAACCCCCAGATTGCGCAGACGCGCCATCGCCCTGGACAGGCTTTCCGGGGTAATGCCGATACGGCTGGCCAGTTCAGACTTGGTCAACGGCAGACGCACTTCCGCCCCTGGCGTCCAATTCCCCGCCTCGTCCCGAGATTTCGAGGCCAAAGCCAGCAGGAACAGCCCCAACCGCTGCACCGGGGTGCGCCCCTTCAGATCGGCGACTTCGTTCATCAGGCGGCGCTGCCAGCGCGACAACGACGCCAGCAGCTTGGCGGCCAGACCTTTGCGTTCCGCCACCCGACGCAGAAACGGCGCGGCGGGAATTTCCAAAAGTCGGGTGCCCGGCGCCATTTCCGCATTCAAGGGAAAGCGCCCACTGGCAAAGATCGCCCCTTCGGCGAAGGTATGGCCCTGTTCGATCACCTCGATGATCGACTGGTCGCCGGTTTCCGTCAGGGCGAACAGATTGATCCGGCCGCGCAGCACCAGAAAGAAGCGGTCGGCCGCATCGCCCTGGCTGAACAGCAAACCGCCATCGGCATGGTTGACCGGCTGGGCCTGATCCAGAACATCCAAAAGCGTGGCGCGGTCGATCTCGCAAAACAGCGGCGCGGCCAGCAGCAAGGCTTCGTCGTCGGGGGCAAGCGTCAGGGTCATTCCGCCTCCTCGGCGCAAAAATCGCGTAAGCGGTCCAGATCGGCGATGGCCACCACATTGTCGGCGCGGCTGGTCACCCCCAGATCGGCCAGACGGGTCAGCGCGCGCGACAGGCTTTCGGCCGTCATACCCAGATTGCTGGCGGCCAAGCGCTTGTCATAGGGAAAGCGCACCACCGCCGCCCCTTCGGTCTTGTTGGTCAGACCCAGCAGAAAACCGGCCAACCGCTGGGCGGTCGATTGCAGCTTCAACTGAGTGATCTGCCCCACCAAGCCGCGCAGGCGGATCGACATGGACATCAGCATGCGCTGGGCCAGATCGAAGCGTTCATCCAATGCCGCCAAAAAGCCGGTCGAGGGAACCACCAGCAGCTTGCCATAGCCGACCACGCGGGCGCTGACCGGATAGCTGCCATCGACGAACATCGCCGCTTCGCCCAGCACCATCGGGCGCTTGGCAACTTCGACGACACTGCGCCGCCCACCTTCTTCCATGAACAGTTCGATATGACCGTCCAACACCACGAAGAAGCGGTCGGCAGGTTTGCCTTTTTCGTAAAGCACCACGCCATCGGCATGGGTCTCGATCCAGGCGTCGGCCAGCAACAGCCGCAAATCCTGGTCCACCAGACCAGAAAACAGCGGCGTCATCGAAAGCTGAAACAGGGCATCCCGGCTCAGCGAGGGGGGCGTGGTTTGATCTGACATGCAAATGCTAGTTAACCTCGGGCGGCCCCATCGGGTCAAGCCGATCCCGGCATGGCTGCATCATCCCCGCTTCCGCTGGTCAACAGGATGCGAATCGGTTAAATAGCGGGCAACAAGATCGCTTTAAGCTGGAGTCTCTAATGCCGTCTTTCGATATCGTCTCCAAGACCGACATGGCCGAAGTCGACAACGCCGTCGCTGGCGTCGTGCGCGAAATCGGGCAGCGGTTCGACTTCAAGGGCAGCAAATCGACGGTCACCCGCGACGGCGACAATCTGACCGTGCTGGCCGACGACGAACCCAAGCTGCGCCAGTTGGAAGAATTGCTGCTGGTCTATTTCACCCGCCGTCATCTCGATACCAAATGCCTGGACTTCAAGACCGCCGAACGGGCCGCAGGCGATGCGCTGCGCCAGGTGGTGGCGGTCAAGCAGGGCATCGACAAGGAAATCGCCAAGAAGCTGACCAAGGAAATCAAGGACAGCAAGATCAAGGTGCAGGTGTCGATCCAGGGTGACGAACTGCGGGTCAGCGGCAAGAAGCGCGATGAATTGCAAGACGTCATCGCCCTGGTCAAGAAGATAGATGTGCCGCTGCCGCTACAATACATCAACTTCCGCGACTAAAAATTTCCTCTGAAGTCAAAAAAACCCGCGCCGGATCGCTTCGGCGCGGGTTTTTTATTTCTAATTAATTTTATAACTGATCTTGGGTGAGCCACACAGAAGCCCGGTACAAAATGCAAGCGCGTCCAATACTCTTCCAAACCTGATCCCTCCCCTCTGCCCCCCCTATAAAGCCCCTAAGAATTGGGGGCACCTTGACGGCAACAGCAGATATGATATGGTTCATATATGTTTCGTATATAGGTGTTGCATGGGAATTGTGAATATTGATGACGATCTGCACGATCAAATCCGCAAAGCCAGCGCAGTAGCGTGCCGGTCCATAAATGCACAGGCGACCTTCTGGATCAAAATCGGCATGTTGTGCGAAATGAATCCGACGGTTCCATTCAATGAAATTGTTGCTCGTGAATTCCGAGCTGCTGGCGTTGAAGAGCAAGCCGTGAATGGTGCTTTAGCATGATCAAACGGCCAGAAGATATTTTATTACTGGAAGAGTCTGGAAAACTGCTATCCAGCGTGTTTAGTCATTTGGATAAATTAAATATGATTGGCATGTCCACCATGCAAATCAATGAAATAGTTGATAGTTTTATTATAAACAATCTTGATGCTCGCCCAGCCAGCAAAGGCCAGTACGGTTACGCCTATGCACTAAATGCCTCGCGAAATAATGTTGTTTGTCACGGAATTCCATCTTCATCGGAAACACTCAAGGATGGAGATATCGTAAATTTTGACATCACCTTGGAAAAGAACGGTTTTATCGCGGATTCCAGCAAAACTTACTGCATTGGCAACGTATCGCCATCAGCCAAAAGGCTGGTACAAGTGACTTATGAGGCGATGTGGAAAGGGATCAACGCTGTTCGGCCCGGCGCCCAATTGGGCGATGTGGGCTATGCAATTGACCGCCATGCACGACGACATGGTTACTCAGTCGTGAAAGAGTATTGCGGGCACGGCATTGGCCGAGAAATGCACGAGGAACCCCAAGTTCTGCATTGGGGCAAGCCGCAGACTGGTTTAACACTGCGAGAAGGCATGGTCTTCACTATCGAGCCGATGATCAATCAAGGCCGAAGCGCAGTTAGAACAGAAGATGATGGCTGGACGGTTGTGACAAAGGACGGAAAACTGTCCGCGCAGTTTGAACATACGATCACTGTGACACAAACTGGCTGCAAAGTTTTGACACTGCGTTCTGATGAAAAAATTCATCGTCAAAATTAAGAAGAAATAATTTTTGAAAGAATTTAAATCGCTAACCGCATTATCGATGTGTAGTTAAAATAATTATAAAATCCCACCTTCTTCTCACAATGGAAAATCCGCATATCGAGCCCCCCCTTTGCCGTAAACCATCAGGGAGCTTGATAAAAAATCAGCGTAATGTTGGCTCAGCCGAACCACCTTACACGCCACGGACGGAACCTGCCCTCACCTGTTGTCCGATAGGATATTTTCACGATCCTCCGATGGCGCGGACGACCGGACAGACCATCAGACCGGTGTATTTTCGAGCGACAGACTTTCAATCGGCTGGCCGTCACCACGCCCCACCCCGCTCAACACCAGCTTGGTATAGATTGCCACCACCTGATCGGCGGTCATGCGGCCCTTGGGGCGGAACCAGGTGCAAACCCCGGTCAGCATGGCCAGAATGCCATACGCCGCCACCCGGCAATCGCCGACGGTGAACAGGCCGTCGGCCACGCCCTGTTCCAGAATGGCGATCAAGCGTTGCTCATAGGCACGGCGCAGCGACACCACCGCTTCATAATGATCGGGGTCCAGGCTGCGCAGTTCCGAATAACAGATGAAGACTTCGCGCTTACGGCTGATGTGATAATGGACATGAAAATCCACAAAGCCGCGCAACTGGGCTTCCGCTCCCGAAAACGGAGCCAGGGCTTCATCCAGGCGGTGCAGCAGCGATTCCATATGGGTGTGCAGCAGGCCGAACAGCAAATCCTGTTTGGTGCTGATATGGTTATACAAGGACCCCACCTGGATCCCCACTTCCGCCGCCAGATGCCGCAGACTCATGGCTTCATAGCCATGTTCATAGATCAGCCGCAGCCCCGCCTTGTTGATTGCCTCCATGGTCTTGGGGCCATGGGAACCCGCCGTGCGCGCCATCGCAAACAATCCTTAAGGAAAATAGTCAGATTGCCAGGGTAAGGGGGAAGCGGCCAACTGTCATCCCCGCTTCTCGCAAAGCCGATATTCCGCCGCATTGCCCCGTCCCCAGGCTTTTTACAAAAGTGCCGAAAAGGGGCTTGCACGGCAAATAAAAAAACGTATGCTCGTTTTTAGCGATGCAGGGTTGCGCGGAATATGGTTGCCGACGCGACACGCGTAAAAACAAATATGACGGCAAGCGCAAAGCAGGGAGGCTTTTTCATGTCCACAACCCTTTTCGACTTCGGCCTTGGCAGTGATATCGACATGCTGCGCGACAGCGTGCGGGCCTTTGCCGACGAACGCATCGCGCCGCGCGCCGCCGAAATCGACCGCTCGGACGAATTCCCCCGCGATCTGTGGCCGGAAATGGGAGCGTTGGGTCTGCACGGCATCACGGTCGAGGAAGAATATGGCGGCGCGCATATGGGCTATCTGGCTCATTGCGTGGCGATGGAAGAAATCAGCCGCGCCTCGGCCTCGGTCGGTTTGTCCTATGGCGCGCATTCCAACCTCTGCATCAACCAAATCCGCCGCTGGGGCAGCCACGAACAGAAAAGCAAATATCTGCCCAAGCTGATCTCGGGCGAGCATGTCGGCGCGCTGGCCATGAGCGAACCGGGTGCAGGTTCCGACGTGGTGTCGATGCGCCTGAAGGCCGAAAAGAAGGGTGATCGCTTCATCCTCAACGGCAGCAAGATGTGGATCACCAACGGCCATTACGCCGAAACCCTGGTGGTCTATGCCAAGACCG
>JASLCK010000174.1 GCA_030151865.1 Rhodospirillaceae bacterium
GCTCAAACGCCGCGCGGGCTTATCGCATTTTCGATCTGATCCAATCAGGTCGAAATCTGCTCTAAACGAAAGCCCCGCCTGGGAAACCAGGCGGGGCTTTTTGTTACCGGTGCGATATAACTTTTACTAAAAAAGATCAGGCCCGCACGCTGGACAAGAATTGCTGGACCTCGTTCAGCAGATCGCGCGACCGTCCGTTCAAAGCCGTCGAATGATCGGCTACCACTTCCGCCCCCTGGCCGACCCGGTCGGTGACATTGACCAGATCGCCGACAAAGGTCGAAACACGGGTGGCCCCCGACGCCGCCTGGGCAACGTTGCGGGCGATTTCCTGGGTTGCCGCCGATTGTTCCTCGACCGCGGCGGCAATGGTCGCGGTGACCTGGCTCATGCCGTCGATCACCCCGGTGATGTCGCGGATTGCCGTCACCGCCTGCGATGTGGCATTGCGTACGCTTTCAATCTGTTCGGCGATTTCCCCCGTGGCACGGGCTGTCTGATTGGCGAGATTCTTGACCTCGCCCGCCACCACGGCAAATCCCTTACCGGCATCCCCGGCACGGGCGGCCTCGATGGTGGCGTTCAGGGCCAGCAAATTGGTTTGGCTGGCGATATCATTGATCAGATTGACCACTTCGCCAATCCGCCCCACCGCTTCGGACAGACCTTGGACCAACTGGTCGGTTTCCGCCGCCTTCGCCACGGCTTGGCTGGACACCTGGGTGGAATGTTGCACCTGGGCGGAAATCTCGTGGATGGACGCCGACAATTGTTCCGTCGCCGCCGCCACGGTCTGAATATTCGACGTCACCTGCCCCGCCGCCGCCGAAGCGTCGGTGGCTTCGCGCCGGGCCTGATCGGCCACCTGATGCATGGTCTTGGCCGCCGATTGGTTTTCACCCACAGCGGTAACGATGCCATCCACCACACCTTTGACCGAGCCCTCAAAGCGGGTCGCTAGATCCAGCACGGTTTGACGGCGGTCCTGATCGGCACGCAGTTTGGCCTGTTCCTGCTCGACACGCAGCCGGGCGGTTTCCTTCGCCTCGTTACGCAAACCCAGGATCGAGACGGCCAGGACGCCAATTTCGTCCACCCGTTCCGTAGCCGGAACATCGGCATCATAATCGCCGCCGCCGATGCGTTTGGTCACACTGGCCAAGGCATGCAAGGGCCGCGACACGCTGCGCGATAACAACAACGCCAGTATCGTCACCACCACCAACACCGCCACGCCAATGGCAGCGAATTGCAAAATGGCGTTCCAGAAGCGAGCATCCACATCATCCAGATAGACGCCGGTGCCAATCATCATCCGCCAGGGAGCATAGCCGACCACCGAGGCCACCTTGCGGGAATCTGTGGTCGAGCCAGGACGCGGGAACGAATAGAAAGTATGACCGCCCCCGGCCTTGGCCTGGTCGATCATCGCCTGCATGAAAGGAAAGCCCTTGCTGTCCTTGGCGTCGATGAAGTTCTTGCCTTCTCGCTCGGTTTTGACACCCATCACCTGGCAGGTGCCGTCAAAATCATAGACGAAAAGGTATTCACTTCCGGCATATCGGACATCGCGCAAGGCGGCCTTGGCCAAATCCTTTGCCTGCTCCTCGGTCATTTCGCCGCGGGCGGCTTTGTCGTGAAATGTTTTAACGACGTCACGAGCCACTTCCGCAAGACTGCTGGTCCGCGAAATCTCGACATCGATCATGCTGTTCTTCAAAAACGAAGCGGCAAAGACCGAAAGGACGATCAGGCCGACGGCGCTCAAGGCCACCAAACCCAGCAAACGAGTGAAGATGGATTTTCCACCGAAAATCTGGACCATTCTAGTCTCCCGGGGGGGCCACCCCCCCTTTCCCTATTCTTCGCTGTTATCAGCGGCTTTTAAGACAGAGGCGCGTTACACCTTTGCCCTAAAAGCAGAGTCAGCGATCTTTTGCCGCCTGAGAAGTGTTCACCTCATAAAATAGATTAAACTAATTTTTCAAGACCAACACGCTGCATAAGTCGAAGTTGCCGAAACGTTGGTTTACCTGCCAACTTAGACGGAAGGCGGACTTTGGTTGGAAAATCAGCCCCCCCTCCCGCAATCCCCTACAGGAGCAGACCTGATGAGTGAGTTCGATTTTACACCCGACGTCGAGGTGAAAGTCCTTGATGCCCGTTTAGAGGAATGGGGATTGCCGACCTATCAAACTCCCATGGCGGCGGCGATCGACATGCATGCCTGCCTGGATAATCCACTAATTTTGCATCCTGGCGAACAGCCCACGTTGATTTCATCAGGAATCGCTGTATATTTAAATAACCCACACATGGCCGCTGTGTTAATGCCGCGTTCCGGTTTGGGTCACAAAAAAGGGTTGGTTCTGGGAAATCTGGTTGGGCTGATCGACGCCGATTACACCGCTGCGGTGATGATCAGCGCGTGGAACCGCAACGCTCCCGGTACGGACCCAGTGGTTATTCACCCCGGCGAACGCATCGCCCAGTTGATGTTTGTGCCCGTCATCCGCCCGAACTTGCGGATTGTTGACGAATTTTCCGGCTCCACCCAACGCGGCGGCGGCGGGTTCGGCTCGACCGGCACCAAACATCAGGGCTGAGGCCAAGGCGCGGGGGTTCAGTCTGGATTTAAGGAAAGCCGGTCATGCTGCGACCTTCCAAGAAAATGCTGTTCGCCATCGAAGCCGTTTTGGATATCGCCTATCACGCGGGCGGCGAACCTGTGCAAAGCCGGGAAATCACCCGCCGCCAGGAAATTCCCCGCCGTTATCTGGAACAGACCCTGCAACAGCTGGTGCGGTCGGGCATTCTGACCGGCGTGCGCGGGCCGCGTGGCGGTTACCGCCTGGCCCGCGAACGCCGCCGTATCTCGGTCGGGGAAATTGTCCGCGTCGTGCGCGCCCTGGAAGCCGCCGAGGAAACCCCGGAGGATTTGCCGACCTCGGAACTGGGCCAGCAGGTGATCCGCCCTATGTGGACCGACCTGCAGGAAGAAATCATGTGCCGTCTGGATTCCATCACCATCGACGACCTGTGCATGAAAGCCTATCAGAGCGGAATCGTCAGCGAAGTGACCCAAAAAATGGATTTTACCATTTAACTTTCGCTCGCTTCAGTTTAGAAATACATCAAGTGAATGTTCTTGATGTGAATAACACATTTCGGCGAGGTAAATTATGAGCTCCACTCCGCAGTTCCGTGGCCGCGTCTACGACAGCATCATCGACACCATTGGCGCGACCCCGCTGGTGCGTCTGTCGAAGCTGGCGGCTGAAGCTGGCGCCAAGGCCGAAGTCCTGGCCAAGCTGGAATTCTTCAATCCGCTGTCCTCGGTCAAGGACCGCATCGGTTTTGCCATGATCGAAGCCGCCGAAAAGGCCGGCAAGCTGAAGCCGGGCGCGGTCATCATCGAGCCGACCTCGGGCAACACCGGTATTGCGCTGGCTTTCGTCGCCGCCGCCAAGGGTTATCGCCTGATCTTGACCATGCCGGAAAGCATGTCGATCGAACGGCGCAAGATGCTGGCCCTGCTGGGTGCCGAATTGGAACTGACCCCCGCCGCCAAGGGCATGACCGGGGCCGTGCGCCGGGCCGAGGAACTGACCAAGGAAATCCCCAACGCCATTATCCTGCAGCAGTTTGAAAACCCCGCCAACCCGGCCATCCACACCAGCACCACCGCCGAGGAAATCTGGGCCGATACCGCTGGCAAGGTGGACATCCTGGTTTCTGGCGTCGGCACCGGCGGCACCATCACCGGTATTGGCCGCGTGCTGAAGCAGCGCAAGCCCGACGTCCAGGTGGTGGCGGTCGAGCCGGAAGACAGCCCCGTTCTGTCGGGCGGCGCGCCTGGCCCGCACAAGATCCAGGGCATCGGCCCGGGCTTCGTTCCCGGCGTTCTTGACCGCTCGGTGATCGACCAGATCCTGCAGATCAGTAACGAAACCGCCTTTGCCACCGCCCGCAAGGTTGCCCGCCTGGAAGGCGTTCCGGTCGGCATCTCCTCGGGTGCGGCCCTGGCTGCCGCCCTGGAACTGGGCGCGCGTCCTGAAAATGCTGGCAAGACCATCGTCGCCATCGTGCCGTCTTTTGCCGAACGCTATCTTTCGACTGCACTCTTCGACGGGATCGCGTAAACAAGAGGGCATGGACTTTTCAGAAGAGCAAATCCGGCGCTATGCCCGCCACATCATCCTGCCCGAAGTGGGCGGCGCCGGTCAGGCCCGCCTGCTGGGAGCCAAGGTGTTGGTGGTGGGCGCCGGTGGTCTGGGCTCGCCCCTGATCCTTTACCTCGCCGCCGCAGGGGTGGGATGCATCGGTGTCGTCGATGACGACCGGGTGGATCTCACCAACCTGCAACGGCAAATCATTCACGGTACCGCCAGCATCGGCCAGCCCAAGGCTGAAAGCGCCAGAGCCGCGGTGGCCGCCATCAACCCCGATGTCAAAGTCATCGTCCACCCGTTCCGGCTGGACCGCTATAACGCGCTGGACCTGATGCGCCAGTACGACATCGTCGCCGATGGCACCGATAATTTTTCCAGCCGCTTCCTGATCAATGATGCAGCCAGACTGGCGGGCAAGACCTTGGTGTCGGCGGCAGTGCTGCGCTTTGATGGCCAGTTGTCCACTTTCCGCCCCGACGGACCCTGCTATCGCTGCCTTTATCATGACGAGCCCGGCCCGGACGATGTCCCGAGTTGCGCCCAGGCAGGCGTTCTGGGGGCCATGGCGGGGGTCATGGGCAGCCTGCAAGCCACCGAAGTGGTCAAGGAGATCCTGGGCATCGGCGATAGTCTAGCCGGATCGCTGTTGATCGTCGATGCGCTGTCCACCACCTTCCGCAAGGTACGCCTGAAGCGAGACCCGGCCTGTCCGCTGTGCGGCGACCACCCGACCATCCACGATCTGTCGGGACACCAGGAGCAGCCCTATGGCTGCGGCTGATACCTCGCCCGACAAGCTGTCTCTGGTGGTGTTTTCCGGCGGCTTCGACAAGGTGCATTACGCCCTGGCCATGGCGGCAGCGGCTTTGGCCGTCAACAAGCCCGCCACGCTGTTCTTCACCATGGGCGCGGCGCGCGCCTTGTTGGCCTGCGATAGCAAAGGTCGACCGGGCTGGCATGGCTTGCACCCGACTGAAGACGGGCTGTCCCCTGCCGACGCCGAAGCCAACCTGCTGGCCCGCAAGCTGGGCGGATTCGAAGAATTGCTGTCGGCCTGCGCCGCCCTGGGCGGCACCATCATGGTCTGTGAAATGGGCCTGAAGGCGCTCGGCTTGGATCACGCCACCCTACGCGACGACATCACCATCACGCCGGGCGGGCTCGTCACCTTCCTGAGCGATGCATCGCACCAGGGGGCCGTGGTCTTTATCTAAAGCGCCCTTAAACCGAAGCGGCGTTTTCAGCCTTTAGCGG
The DNA here is from genome assembly GCA_030151865.1 of Rhodospirillaceae bacterium. GTDB lineage: Bacteria > Pseudomonadota > Alphaproteobacteria > Rhodospirillales > Magnetospirillaceae > JASLCK01. Next base: position 5,427 of record JASLCK010000174.1, read on the forward strand.
CGCGCCAAGCGGAGCCGACAGATCGGGACGGACCACCTTGGGCAGGGTGAAGCAGAAGCGGCTGCCCTGGGTTAGCGGTTCCACCCAGATACGCCCGCCATGGGCCTGCACCACAGCACGGCATACCGCCAACCCCAAACCGGTCGATGTCGGCGACGGACTGCCCAGACGTTCGAAAGCTTCAAACGCCTTGGTGGTCATGCTGGGGTCAATCCCCTTGCCATTGTCCGTGACTTCAAACTGCCAGTAGGATCCGTCGTCCTTGGCGGTGACCGAGATTTCCGGCACCCGTTCCAGATGACGATGACGGATCGCATTGTCGATCAGTTGTTGGAAGACGCTAGTCAGCATGCCCTCGTCCCCAATGATCTGGGGCAAGTTTTCCTGGATATGCACAACAGCGCCCTGAGCCTCAATAGAGGGGCCAAGACGGGTGATCACGGTGCGCAAGATCGATTGCATGCTGACGGGAATAGGATCGGGCTCTTCCGACAGAACGCTGGCGTACCGCTGGAAGTCCCGCAACAGGGCCTTCAGCCTGAACCCGCCGTTCTCGACGAATTCCAGCCACATATCGGCTTCCGGATCCTGCCCGTTCAGCTTACGCCGGGTCATCTGGGCATAACTGACGATGGGTCGCACCGGTTCTTGCAGATGGTGCGCAGTAACCTGGGCCAGACGCCGCAGTTCCTGGTTGACCACGGTCAGACGACGCGCCCGCTGTTCGGCCACTTCACGGGCCCACCGCAATTCACCCGTACGTTCGGCCACGGTGTCTTCCAGCATTTCCTGATGTTCGTGCAGCCGCTGCTCGCGGGTATCAGCCAGACGCGCCCAGTAATACAGCGCCCCGGCAAAAGCCGCGACCAGAATGCCTTCGATCCAGGCCAGCCACCGCCATTGCCGCAAGGCGGTTTGCAGGGACAAACCCGACGTCACCACCATCGGATAGGCGTCCATCAGCTGATAGCCGACCAGTTTTTCATTACCATCGGCGCGGGAAACCAGATGCCCGACCCCGACCGAGGCATGGGGAATAAAGCGTGTAAACAAATCGCTGTTGGCGATGTTGCTGCCGAACTTTTCCGCGTGAGCTGGGGCACGCGCCAAAATGGCACCGTCAGAGCGGATCACCGCCGACCCGCCCGCATCTTCCAGCAGCACCGTTTCCAAGAAACGGGCATAGAGATCGGGATTGACCGCCGCGATCACCACACCGGCGAACCGTCCTTTGGCGTCACGCACCACGCGCGACAGGTGAATGGTCCGCTCGCCCGAGGCGCGGCCCGCCACCGGGCTGCCGATCACCAAAGTGGAAGCCCCGCGACCATCACGCTGACGCACGAAGTAATCGCGGTCGGAAACATCCAGCCCTTGGTCTGGCGTATCCACATGGGGCACGGTCGAAGGCAGCAGACGGCCATCGGCGCTGACCACCCCAACATAGCGGATTTCCGGGAAACTGCGCAGCCGGACTGCCAGACGATCGGCGAATTGCGGACTGTTCCAACGGTCGGTTTCAACCGCTGCGCCAGCCTCATCCAACAAACCGTCAATGGCGCGGATACTGCCGCTCAAATGCTGGTCGATGGCATTAACCATCGCCGCCACTAAGGTTTCGCCCTGGGAAATTGCGATTCGTCTGTCTTCGCGCAGTTGAACTGCACAAGCAACCACAACCACCGCAATCATCGCCAAAGCGATGCGCCGCGCGCCGTAATAGGATCGTGGGCCGGATTTGCTGGGCATGGAGTGTGATAAGGCGAATCTATTAAAAGGAATACAACCCGCACATCCTGCTCTGAAAATGCATTTCACACAATGACAGTCTTTACGAAGAAGACGATTCTTGTTTGTAAAATTTCCGCCAGAGGCTGCCGCCCAGACGTTTCGCCACCGACAACCGATGGGAGAACATGCCGGGGCTATGCCGAAAATATGACCGGACCTTTTCGATCACGGCACGAACGAATGACCGGGCGGCGGCCCAGCCGGGCAAGCTGTCCAACTTGGCATGCGCCCAGCTCCGCCACCGCAGGATTGTGGCTTCCAGCCGGGAAAACCATCCCAATGTCACCAACGAAGGACGGCATAAGGCATAAAGACGGGCCAGAACGGCCATACCGGTCAGCTTGGCCGCCAGCAGGCAGCCAATCCCCAGCAGCACATGCCCCTGAGCCATCAGCCACAACGCCGCCAGTTTGAAGGGGAAAATCACCGCCACCGGCAGCAGGAACAACACCATCGCCGGATAAGGCGGCAAGGCACGTACCCACGCTTCGACACGGGCCACGACGGGCAAAGCCGCCAGACGGGCCATCAGGCCGCCCAGCCAACTCCACAGGACCTCTTCGATCAGGAAAAGGACAACACCCAGAACCACCAACGGCAGCGCCGCCAAGCGGTGCAGCAAAGACCGATGCGGGGGTTCCTGGTTCTGAATGATCAGCCTCGACGTACAGGAATATGGGCAGGAATATGGGCTGGATCAGCCCTTGATGCGGACGATCACATCAACCCGCTCGATCTCGGTGCCCGGCGGGGCATCGGGGACGCGGGCGATATCCACCAGATGGCCTGGAATATCTTCCAGTCGGCCGGAGGTGGAGAAGAAGAAGTGATGATGGTCCGACGTGTTGGTATCGAAATAGGACCGCCCGGCATCCACCACGATTTCGCGCAGCATCTT
>JASLCK010000241.1 GCA_030151865.1 Rhodospirillaceae bacterium
ACACCTTGTTCATCGGGGTGTCGATGCGGATGGCGGGCACCAGTTCCAATTGCTGGGCGATCCAGCGCTGATCGATCTGGCGCCGCCGCCGGTCGGTGTTCAGCAGATTTTCCATCTGCGGGAAATGGTCGGCGATCTGTTCGGGCTCGGCGGTCGGCGGTTGCAGGAAATAGCCCTGGACCAGATCGCAGCCCAGTTCGCGGCAGACCATGCATTCGCGGCTGTTTTCCACCCCGACGGCAACCACTTGCAGTCCCAGGGTGTGGGCCATGCCCACCAGTTGCGCTACCACCACCCGTTTGCGCGGGTCCTGATCGATGCGTTCAATCAAACTGCGTCCGATCTTCAGGTAATCGGGATCGGCCCGATGCAACAGATGCAGGCCGCGTGCGCAGTCGCCCAACCGGTCCACCGCCAAAAGTCCGCCGTTGCGCCGCAGCAGGGCGGTCCATTCGCCGGGCAGGCCGCTGTCAGGCACATTGGCCAGATCGCACACCGTTTGCGCCGCGATGGGGCGGAACAAGGTTGCGGTCAGATCGCTGATGGCGGTCCAACTGGCCGCCGCCCGGCAATCCAGATTGAAGAACAGGGTGCGTTCATTGATATGGGGCAGGGCAGCGGCTTTTTGCGCGGCCAGACGGCGGACTTCCAGTTCCACCTCGGCCAGCCGTCCCAGGTCATGCATGGCGCTCAGAAAGGCCTGTGTGCCTGCATGCTGCGCCGGATCAAGGCCAGCGATCAACACTTCGTATCCGACACAACGGCCAGAATGAATGTTGACCACGGGCTGAAAAGCGACGCTGATCGATAATCGCGGTGTCTTCTCCACGATGGTTTTCCCTTCCCCATGGCTCTGCGGCCACCGGAGATAGTTAAATCGCGTCTTTTTGATTTAGTAAAATGAAGGTTTCTATTAAATTTTGGTTGCGGTCTTCTTAGGCTGCGGCGGCATGTCCGCGCGTGGGGGCGCAACTGGCGGCGTCAAAGCTGGCGGTGTCCATGTCGCAACCGGGAAACGCCGTGCCGTCCATCAGGCAGCCGGTGAACTGGACGGCGGACAGATCGCAGTTTTCAAAGCGGGTGCCGGTCAGGTCGCAGCGCAGGAACTGCACCCCGAACAGACTGCAATTTTGCAGGCGCAAACCGGCCATTTTGCAATCGGCAAAGACTGCCCCGGCCATATTGTCGGGAAACAGGGCGGCAGGGTCGAAACGGCAGCCGACAAAGGTCGCTTCCGGCATGGCGGGCAAGGGGCCGGTGGGCAGATCAATGCCTTCCACCTTGGCATAGGCCAGATCGGCATGTTCCTCGATATGCAGATGCAAGGAACCGATGCTTGAAATAAGAAACATAAAGAAAGCTTCTGTCTGTTTTGGATGGGCGGACCATAGTTCCGCCCCGAACAGCCGTAAATATATATCCCGCTTAGTCTTCAAATGTTCACGGGCTGGTCATAAGGCAGGGCTTGATCCGTCATGGTCGAGTCAAGCTGCGGAAATGACATGGCTGTCTGGCAGACTCCGACTTATCCACAGGTCGGAGATTGCTTTACCCTAAGTCGGTTAGTGGGGAGGCGGACATGGCCATACCGTTGGAAACCGAACGCAAGTTCCTGGTCCGCGAAAGCGAATGCCCCTTCAGCAAAACCCCCGATCACATTATCCAGGGCTATCTGGCCTCGGAAGGCGGGCTGACGGTCCGGGTGCGGCGCTTGGAGAAACGCGCCGTGTTGACCATCAAGGACCGCCGCATCGCCCCCGGCGGATCGCGCCCGGAATTCGAATACGACATTCCCCTGGATCATGCCGATCATCTTTTGCAAAGCGGCCCCCATGCGCCGGTGGAAAAGCTGCGCCATCGCCTTGTTTTTGCCGGTCACAAATGGGTGATCGATCAATTTCTGGGGGCCAATCAGGGGCTAATCCTGGCCGAAGTCGAATTGTCGAATCCCGACGAGGCGTTTCCGGTGCCGATCTGGACCGAACGCGACGTCACTGGCGATTGCCGTTTCCGCAATTCCTTTTTATATGCGCGCCCCTATGGGCTGTGGGGCCGCGCCGAGCAGGTGCGTAAGGTTCTGTAATCTGCTATAATCCCCGCGCCTTCCCAGAGAGGGAGGCGTCTCTCTCGTTCCAAGGATAAGATCATGCCGTTCTCGGTAGCGGAACGCGCCCTGTTGTTGCAGGCCAAGGGTGTCGGCCCCAGGGTGACGGACCGCCTGGAGCTGCTGGGCGCCGACAGCATTGCCAAGCTGGCGCGCCTGGATTGCGCCGCCTGGCGCCGCGAGGCCCCCGCCAATCAAGATGCGCCCGAACCGGCGCGCCCGGCGAAAAAGGTCGGTTGGATGATGGGATGGGCGATCCGTCGGGTGTGAAAGGCCCGAAGCGTCGCCATTTTGAACAGAGGTTTGAGAAACATCAGGGCGCGGGGACTGATCATCCCTGCGCCCCTGGTCATTTCAAGGTTTGAGTTTGGCTTTCAGCACCGTGGCGGCGCGCCAGAAGCCCAATCCGGCGCCATCGACAAAATGAATGTGCTGATCGGCGGCGAAGTTGCCCACCAGGCAGGTCATGGCGGTGGCATCGGACCGCGACGTGCCATAATGAATTTCGCCGCGCATTTCCGCTGCGGCCAAAAGCTGTTCGATGCGGTCGGCTTCGTCCTGGGTGACGTCCAGAACCAGCCGGGGGCCGCCCGCCAGCTTGCGGTAATCGCTGCGTTCGGCGGTGGCGCGGCGATAACGCACCACGTCCAGGTTGCCCAGATGTCCGCCCAGGCGGTGGACCCCGCCCAGGATCAGCGTGCCGATCACCGCTTTGACCATCCGCCAAAGGCGCCGGGCGGGCGGTTCGGTCCGGCTTTCCAGTCGCAAAGAATTGCGCGACGGCAGCAGATTGGGCACCAGCCGCTCGCCCTTGCCCATGGGGGCGGCGACTTCGGTGGGAACGATCTGTTCCAGGGCGGTTTGCAGGGCGCTCAGATGGGCTTGCCCTTGCGGACCGGGTTCGACAGCGTCGGCGATGACGCACAGCACCACACCGCGCTGGGACGGCAGCGGCGTCCAACGGCAGGAAACGCCTTCCAATCCCGGCAGATCGCCGGGCTGGGCGGCAATGCTCCAGCGCGGATCGGTCTTGACCCAGCGGTCGGCGGCGGCCACCCCGGCCCCGAGGAACAGGCCGAAGGCGTTGCCGTTGCCAAAATCCTGCAAGGCGGCGCGGACCTCCAGCCCGGCATCATGCAAGGCCCGCATCGGCACCAGACCGACCCGGAGCGGGACGCCGATCTCGATATTCGACCAATGGGCCAGCGCGGCCAGGGCTTTTTCCGTCTCGGTGCGCCGTTCGGCGGGAACGGCGGCTATGGCTCCGTCGCCGCCAAACTGGCAGGCCGCCACTTCGCCTGTGCGGGCGGCGACCCGCGACAGGACGGCCACCACCCCGGCGGCGACGAAGTTGACGTCGCGGTCATGGCCGCTGGCCGCCAGACCGGTGCTGTCGATGACATCGGCCAGGGCGATCGACCAATCGTCATCCAGACGCAGATAGCGGTCCGGTTGACCCCCTTCGGCGGCGAAATCACGGATCGAGGGCAGGGCGGAGGTCATGGGGCATATCCCTGTTGTTTTAAGGGGCATCGTCGCCAAAACGGTAAAGATAGGGGGCTGACCCCTCATCTGGAAGGTGTGGAAACGAGAATCGCGATTTTGCGGGTCTGATAGTATCTCATCATTATTGACAAGCAGGCGTCTTCCCTTCTTCCTATTGCCCGGATAAAGCATCCCGACGATATCGCAAGCGGCGTGGATCCGTGGACTGGGGAAAAATGGCGGCGCAAGCCGACGTTTCCAGACCGGCGGACAGCGTGCGTGTGCCGATATCTTCATGTGTTGTCCCGACCGATGCCTGCCGGGCGTCTTTGCCATAAGACGCCATGCTGCTTGAAGTCGATGGCCGCGCCCCGCTGGCGGCGTGGTCCGGCCTCTGGCGTGGCGGCGTTTGTTTTGTTCGATGAAGGAATGGGTTGATGACCGAGGGCATGGACAAGAACCGCATCATCATCTTCGACACCACGTTGCGTGACGGCGAACAATCGCCCGGCGCTTCGATGAATTTGGAAGAGAAGCTGCGTGTCGCCGCCCTGCTGGAAGAAATGGGCGTCGATGTGATCGAAGCCGGTTTCCCCATTGCCTCGAACGGCGATTTCGAATCGGTCAATCAGATCGCCAAGCTGGTCAAGCGGTCCACCATCTGCGGCCTGGCCCGCGCCACCAAGAACGACATCGAACGCTGCGCCGAAGCGGTCAAGCCCGCGGCCCGCAAGCGTATCCATACCTTCATCTCCACCTCGCCCCTGCATATGAAGTACAAATTGCAGATGGAGCCGGAACGGGTGCTGCAGGCGGTCACCGACAGCGTGACCCTGGCCCGCAATCTGGTGGATGATGTGGAATGGTCGGCCGAGGACGGCTCGCGCACCGAGCATGACTTCCTGTGCCGCTGCGTCGAAGCCGCCATCGCGGCGGGGGCGGGCACCATCAACATTCCCGATACCGTCGGCTATGCCGTGCCGGAAGAATATGCGGCGCTGATCGCCATGCTGTTCAACCGCGTGCCCAACATCGATAAGGCCATCATCTCGGTTCACTGTCATAACGACCTGGGTTTGGCGGTAGCCAATTCTCTGGCGGCGGTGGGCGCGGGCGCGCGTCAGGTGGAATGCACCATCAACGGCCTGGGCGAACGGGCGGGCAATGCCGCCTTGGAAGAAATCGTCATGGCCCTGCGCACCCGCCAGGACCAGATGCCTTACCACAACGCCATCAAGACCGAACTGATCACCCGCGCTTCGCGTCTGGTGTCGGGGATCACCGGCATCAACGTGCAGCCCAACAAGGCCATCGTCGGCAAGAACGCCTTTGCCCATGAATCGGGCATCCATCAGGACGGCATGCTGAAGAACGCCCAGACCTATGAGATCATGACCCCGGAATCGGTCGGGCTGAACAAGTCCACCCTGGTTCTGGGCAAGCATTCCGGCCGCGCCGCCTTCAAGAGCAAGCTCAAGGATCTGGGCTATGACCTGGGCGACAACGCGCTGGAAGAAGCGTTCCGCCGCTTCAAGGATCTGGCCGACGCCAAGAAGGACGTCTTCGACGAGGACGTGATCGCCCTGGTCGATGACGAAATGGTCAGCGCCAATACCCGTATCCGTCTGATTTCACTGGAAATTCTGTGCGGCTCAAAGCAGCCGCCATCGGCCGATCTGGACCTGGAAATCGACGGCAAGCCGGCCCGCGTCAAGGCCACCGGCGACGGCCCGGTGGACGCTACCTTCAACGCCATCCGCCAGTTGTTCCCCCATGACGCGCATTTGCAGCTTTATCAGGTGCAGGCCGTCACCCAGGGCACCGACGCCCAGGCCGAAGTGACCGTGCGCCTGGAAGAAGGCGGCAAGACCGTCACCGGCCAGGGGGCGCATACCGATACTTTGGTGGCATCGGCCCGCGCCTATGTCACCGCGCTGAACAAATTGTTGGTGAAGCGGGAAAAAACCGCTCCCGATGGGCTGCCAGCCTGATATAACAGGCGCTGCGGCTTGTTCAGCCAGTCAAGTTTACTCTGCCTGGGTTGACCACCCTGGTATCTGTTGCAACCAATACGCATGTGGGCGAGTGAGGTCTTATGTTTTCCAAGATGACGGGGATGTTTTCCGCGGATATGGCGATCGATCTGGGCACCGCCAACACGCTGGTTTACGTAAAGGGCCGCGGCATCGTCCTCAATGAACCGTCGGTGGTCGCCATCGCCGAGGAAAAGGGCAAGAAGAAGGTTCTGGCCGTCGGCGACGTAGCCAAGATGATGCTGGGCCGCACCCCCGGTTACATTCAGGCCATCCGCCCCTTGCGCGACGGCGTG
>JASLCK010000247.1 GCA_030151865.1 Rhodospirillaceae bacterium
GGCGTTTTTTCACATCAAACACTAAACCGACCGGTCAAATACAAAGGATGAAAAGCCTGATTGACCCTCGGCGATCCAACCATGAAGGACGATCGACATGACCCGTTTTATTCGTTCTCCCCTGGGCCGTGCCCTCTTCCTGTCCGGCGCCGCCCTGGCTGTCGGCGTCGGCGGCTTCAGTTATCTGCAAAACGGCCAACCGGCCCAGGCGCAAACGGCGGCCAAGGCCGCGCCGGTAGCCGTGCCGGTCACGGTGCAGACCGTGACCCCCAAGCAGGTCCGCACCTGGTCATCATTTTCCGGCCGGATGCGGGCGGTTGACTATGCGGAAATCCGCCCGGAAGTCAGCGGCCGCATCACCGAAGTTCGCATTGCCGATGGGCAAAGCGTGCGCGAAGGCGATGTGTTGTTCGTCATCGATCCAGCCCCCTATAAGGCCTCCGTCGCCAAGGCTGAAGCCGATCTGGCCACCGCCAAAAGCAACGCCGCCTTTGCCCGCACCGAATTGGAACGGGCGGGCAATCTGATCAAGACCGACGCCATCGCCCAACGGCAATTTGACGAACGCGCCAATTCCGACAAGGTGGCGCAGGCGTCGATCCTGGCGGCGGAAGCCCAGTTGCAGCAGGCCCGGATCAATCTGGACCATGCTTACGTCAAGGCCCCCATCGCCGGACGGGTCAGCCGGGCCGAAATCACCCTGGGCAATGTGGTGCAGGCAGGCCCCGGCGCCCCGCTTCTGACCTCCATCGTGTCCAAGGACGGCATTTATGCCGACTTCGAAGTGGACGAACAGACCTATCTGAAAGGCATTCGCAGCCAGACCGGATCGCAGGACAAGGCCCAGGACAAGGAACGCCGCATCCCGGTGCAACTGACCGTGCGCGGCGACGAAGGCCATCCTTATCAGGGCACCATTCACAGCTTTGACAACCGCATCGACACCGCATCGGGCACCATCCGCGCCCGCGCCCTGTTCGACAACAAAGACGGCGCGCTGATGCCCGGCATGTTCGTGTCGGTCAAGATCGCCAGCGGCGGCGAGGAAAACGCCCTGCTGATCCCGGAACGGGCCATCGGCTCGGACCAGAGCAAGCGCTTCGTCTATGTGGCGGGTGCGGATGGCAAGGTGGCTTACCACGAAGTGGTCTTGGGGCCGCAGGTGGATGGCCTCAGGGTCGTACAAAGCGGGCTTCAGGCCGGTGACAAGGTCATCACCGACGGCTTGCAGCATGTGCGTCCCGATATGCCGGTCGCCATTCAGGAAGCCGCGCTGAACAATTCGGGCACCAGCGCCGCCAACTAAGCCGCCCTCTTTCTCGCTCTTCGTCTTCACCCTTCGCACCGCCCTGCGCGGGAAGGCAACGCTATGACTTTGTCTAAATTCTTCATCGACCGGCCGATTTTCGCCGGGGTGATCTCGACGATCATCCTGCTGGCGGGGCTGATCGCCATTCCGCTTCTGCCGATTTCGGAATATCCCGAAGTCGTCCCCCCGTCGGTGATCGTCAAGGCCCGGTTCCCCGGCGCCAATCCCAAGGTGATCGCCGAAACCGTCGCCACGCCGCTGGAAGAGCAGGTCAACGGTGTGGAAAACATGCTCTACATGAATTCCCAGGCGGCCAGCGACGGCACCTTGACCCTGACCGTCAGCTTCAAGATCGGCACCGATCCCGATCTGGCCACCCAGTTGGTGCAAAACCGCGTCAATCAGGCCCTGCCCCGCCTACCCGACGTTACCCGGTCGTTGGGCGTGACCACAGTCAAAAGCTCGCCCGATTTGACCATGGTGGTGCATCTGATCTCGCCCAACGAACGCTATGACATGCTTTATCTGCGCAATTACGCGCTGCTGAACGTCAAAGACCAGTTGGCAAAGATCCAAGGCGTCGGCAGCGTGCAGATGTTCGGGTCGGGCGATTACGCCATGCGCATCTGGCTGGACCCGGAAAAGGTCGCCGAACGCGGCATGACCGCCGACGAAGTGGTCGCCGCCGTGCGTCGTCAGAACGTCCAGGTCGCCGCCGGTGTGATCGGTGGTCCGCCCTATGGCAAGGGGGTGGAACTGCAACTGCCCATCAACGCCCAGGGCCGCCTGTCCGATCCCGACCAGTTCAACGAAATCATCATCAAGCGCGAAAACGGCGTGGTCACCCGCTTGAAGGATGTGGCCCGCGTCGAGATCGACGCCGCCGAATATGGCCTGCGGTCCTTGCTGAACAATAAGCCCGCCGTGGCGATTCCGATTTTCCAGGCCCCCGGTTCCAACGCCATCGAGATTTCCAATCAGGTCCGCGCCACCATGGAAGGCCTGAAGCAGAATTTCCCCGAAGGCCTGGATTACAGCATCGTCTATGACCCGACGGTGTTCGTGCGCGGCTCGATCGAAGCGGTGGTCCACACCCTGTTGGAAGCCGTGGCCCTGGTGGTGATCGTGGTCATTCTGTTCCTACAGACCTGGCGCGCCTCGATCATTCCGCTGCTGGCAGTGCCCATTTCCATTGTTGGCACCTTTGGCGTCATGCTGGCCTGTGGCTTTTCCATCAATGCCTTGTCGCTGTTCGGTCTGGTGCTGGCCATCGGTATCGTGGTGGACGACGCCATCGTCGTGGTGGAAAACGTCGAACGCAATATCGAGAACGGCCTGTCGCCCCGCGACGCCACCATCAAGGCCATGACCGAAGTCACCGGCCCCATCATCGCCATCGCCCTGGTGCTGTGCGCCGT
>JASLCK010000331.1 GCA_030151865.1 Rhodospirillaceae bacterium
CCCCTGATCGATCTGAAGACCATCGACCGCATCGTCGCCATCGGATCGGACCGCATGATGCAGGCGGTGGCCCAGGCCCGTCACGGCGTCTTGGAACCGATGCTGAAGCCCGGCCATCACGCCATCGGCAGCATCAACAGCCCGATGCAGTGCATGATGAAGGAGATTTGCGCCCAGTGCCTGCAAAAGCACCGCGACCCCGCCACCGGGCAGGAATTCGTGGTGTTTACCTGCGCCAATCAGGATCAGCCTCTTGACTGGGTGGATTTCAAAGGTCTCCATGAGCGTCTTGGACAAAACGCCGTGCAGGAAAAGCTGACCCGCCTGTGGATCGACCGGGCCTTGCACCAGCTTGCCTTGCGCACTTGAGAGGGAACGAAATAACCATGGTCCTTAAGGGAATGGTGGCGGCGCTGGCGATCCTGGCCAGCGCCTGTGCGGCCCAAGCCGCCGAACCGGCCAAGGGCGAGCCGGTCAAGATCGGTGAGATCAACAGCTATTCGGCCATTCCGGCCTTTACCATTCCCTATCGCAACGGCTGGCAGTTGGCAGTCGATGAAGTCAACAAAGCAGGCGGCGTGCTGAAGGGCCGCCCGCTCGACGTGGTGTCGCGCGACGATGGCGGCAAACCCGCCGATGCCGTCACGGCCGCCAATGAACTGGTCAGCCGCGAACATGTGGTGCTGCTGACCGGCACCTTCCTGTCCCATGTCGGGCTGGCGGTGTCGGACTTCGCCAAGCAGAACAAGGTGGTGTTTGTCGCCGCCGAACCCCTGACCGACGCGCTGATCTGGTCCCAAGGCAACCGCTACACCTTCCGCCTGCGCCCCAGCAGCTATATGCAGACCGCCATGCTGGCCGAACAGGCCGCCAAGCTGCCCGCCAAGCGCTGGGCCACCATTGCGCCGAATTACGAATACGGCCAATCCTTTGTCGCCAACTTCAAGACGTTGCTGAAGGCCAAGCGCCCGGATGTGGAATTTGTCGGCGAACAATGGCCCGCCCTGGGCAAGCTGGACGCCGGTCCGACCGTGCAGGCGCTGGAACAGGCCAAGCCCGACGCCATCTTCAACGCCACCTTTGCCGGCGATCTGGCCAAGTTCGTGCGCGAAGGCCAGACCCGCGGCCTGTTTGAAAACCGCGCCGTGGTCAGCGCCCTGACCGGCGAGCCCGAATATCTGGACGTGTTGGGCGACGAAGCCCCGCAAGGGTGGATCGTGACCGGCTATCCCTGGTATTCCATCAAAACCGCCGAGCACCAGAAGTTCCTCGATGCCTATCAGGCCGCCTATCACGACAGCCCTCGCATGGGGGCTCTGGTGGGCTACAACACCATGAAGGCCATCGCCGCAGCCATCGACAAGGCCGGATCGACCGATCCCGACAAGATCATCGGGGCCCTGGAAGGGCTGACCTTTGACAGCCCGCTGGGCAAGCTGTCGTTTCGCGCCGCCGATCACCAATCGACCATGGGCGCCTTTGTCGGCAAGACCACCGTGCAAAACGGCAAGGGCGTAATGGTGGACTGGACTTATCTGGACGGCGGCAATTATCTGCCCCCGGCGGACGAAGCCCGCAAGCAGCGCCCGGCTCAATAACCCCACAACATCAAGAAAAAACCCCGCCGGAAACGGCGGGGTTTTTGTTTACAGACTTTGCTTACAAACCTGGGCTTACAAACCTGAGTTTACAGACCTGGACCCTGGCACCACTGCCCATGGCTTGCCATCTGACCGCACAAGGGCCGCAGGATGGAGGCCGGGCCGATGGCCCACAACCGCACTTCCCGCTTTTTGCCGGGCGCGGAAACACTGTCCACCTCCACATCCAAACCCGGCAGGTTGTAATCCAGCCAAGCCTGAGCCGCCGCATTTTCGTTGGGATAGGACCCCAACTGAATCCGCAAAATCGGATCAGCCCCATCCTGCGCGGCAGCCGGTGGGGAAGGAGGAACAGGCGTCGGGGAAGGAGCAGGCGGCGCGGCGGGTGCAGACTCTACCGGGGCCGGGGCCGGAGGCGCAGGGTCTGACGGTGACGGCGCAGAAACAGCAGCGGGAGGAGCCGCCGGAGGAGATGGGGGAGGAGCTGGGGCCGCAGGAGCAGCGGGAGCAGGAGCAACCTTGACCGCAGGCGGGGCCGCTTTCGGCGGCGGCGGGGCAATGGGCGGCGGCGCAGGCGGCACCGGAAGCGGAGCCGCAGAGGGTTGGGCCGAGGGTTGGGCCGAGGGTTGGGCCGAGGGTTGGATCGGGGGTTGGGCCGAGGGCTGAACCGGGGGACGGGCTGCGGGGGTTGCCTGTTGCGCCCCACCCGCCGGGGCGGTCGGAGCCGCGGGCGTCAACGTTGTGGGAGCCGCAGGAGGCGGCGCAGGGGGCGCGGGCGGCGGAGAAACCGCAGGAACGACAACCGCCGGAACGGTGGCAGCAGGAGCGGGCGCGGCGGGCGGCGGGGCGCTATCCTGCGGGGATATCCCCGTCGCCTCAGGCTTCAGCAGGGATACAGGCGCGGTCAAGGCAGGCGGCGGCTCGCCACGGGACCGGGCCTCGTCCAATTCCGACAACCGGAAGCGGGCCGGGCCGCTGCCCTGATCGGCGGCATGCGACAACAGGCTGCGGGCCTTGGCCTCATCCTTTGGCACGCCCAGGCCAACCAGATAAAGCTCGGCCAGATTGGGTTCGGCGGCGACGATGCCGTGGTCCACCGCCATCTGATAATAACGGGCGGCCAGCACAGGGTCGGCGGGCTGGCCCAACCCCTTGCGCGCCAGGGTCCCCAGACTGCGCGCGGCTTCCCAATCGCCGGACGACAGGGCCTGTTCCCACAATTGCCGGGCCTGGGCATAGTCGCCTTTTGTATAGGCCGCCACCGCCTGATCGAAACCATCGGCCCAGGCCGCGTGCGCCATCAACGACAAAAAACCCGCCGCGAAAATATTTCGTGAAGCCCTGATCATTGTATGTCCTTGGCCTGTCTACGCCTTTCGATTACGCTCCTTACGGCTGGCAATATATAGGTATTTTTTCCTGTAGCCTAACAGAGCGATCCCCGCCACGCTGTAGCGGGCTAGGGAAGGTAGACATTGAACGAATTAACGCAACGGTCGGATAGTATGAGGGTCGAGCGAGATCGCTATGTGACCTTCGCATTCTGCTGCGCCGATCTTTTGTTCGAACTTGATCGTAGCTTCAACATTCTGTTCAGCGCTGGCGCAACCGAAGCTTTTTTTGGCCGCAACCGCGACAGCCTGACCGGGTCTTCCTTCCGCGATCTGGTCGCCCCCGCCGATATTCCGATGGTCGGGCAATTGTTGAAGCAATTGCTGAAGACTGGCCGCATCCACGACGAAGTGATCCGTCTGGTCACCACCCATGACGGGCTGCAATGGATGACCATGTCGGCCTATTGCATGGACGACACCGAAGGCCATTTGTTTGTCGGATTGCGCAAAAGCAAGCCGATCAACAAGGTTGCCGCCTTCAGCCACCCCCGCGACGGGGAAAGCGGGCTGTTTGACAGCGGGTCGTTCGCCGAACTGGCAGCCGACCGGCTGAAAAAAATTCAAGCCGCCGGGGAAAGCGCCGAAGTCACCCTGGTGTCGATCCCCGCCATGAAGGAACTTCAGGACCGGTTGGACGACAAGGCCAACGAAACCCTGATCCATTCCGTCAGTGATTTTCTGCGCGCCAATTCGGTGGGCGGCGACAGCGCCGCCAAGGTTGGCGACGGCCGCTTCTCGATCATGCACGCGGCCGGCACCAATGTCAGCGACGTGGTGCGCCAGATCGAGGATATGACCCAGCGGGTCGATCCCACCGGCCAAGGGGCCAAGGTGGAATCGGCCACCATGGTCCTGGATCAAAACAGCGACATCAGCGAAGAGGACCTGGCCAAGGGCCTGCTTTACACCCTGAACAAGTTCCGCGAAGCCGACGGCGGCAACGTCAGCCTGAAGGACATCGCCGCCAATATGGCGCAGTTGGTGGACGAAGCGGTGGGCGAGGTGAACAATTTCAAGCAGGTGGTGGCCCAGGGGGAATTCTTTGTCGCCCTGCAGCCGATCATTCACATCACCACCGGCGATATTCATCATTATGAAGCGTTGTGCCGCTTTGACCGCGCAGCAGGCGAATCGCCCTTCAAGACCATCACCTTTGCCGAGGAAACCGGCCTGATCCACGAATTCGATCTGGCCATGGCGAAAAAGGTGGTGGATTGGCTGGGAAAATATCCCCGCAACACCAACAAATACCGCGTCGCCGTCAATGTTTCCGGCTTTTCCATCGGCAAGCCCAGCTATGTGGATGCCCTGATGGAGCTGCTGAAAGAAAACGACTGGACCCGCGGCAAGCTGATGTTCGAGATCACCGAATCTTCGCGCATGAGCGATCTGGACGCCGCCAACAACTTCATCCAGGCCCTGCGCAAACGCGGTTATCACGTCTGTCTGGACGATTTCGGCGCGGGCGCGGCATCATTCCAATACCTCTCTGTCCTGGACGTGGACGTGGTCAAGCTGGACGGGTCGGCCATCAAGAACGCCCAGAAGGCCGCCAAGGGCCGCGCCTTTCTGTCGGCCCTGAACGAGCTGTGCAAACGCATGAGCGTGGAGACCATCGCCGAGATGGTGGACACCACCGACGCCCTGGATTTCTGTCGCGATTGCGGCTGCAACTATGTCCAGGGCTTCCTGTTTGGCCGCCCCTCGCGCGAGGTCAAGGACTTCGCGCCCCTGCCCAACAGCGGTCTGTTCCGCCCCAAGGCCAGCCTGAAGTACTGATCCCGGCTAACCCTGCTCTGCGCCGTATCTGACCACCATGAACCCCTCGCCCGGTTCTGGCGGACAGAAATGGCGGGTGATGGCGTCAAACTGCGCATCGGTCACGCTAAAATCATGCTCACCTGCCCCATTACGGCGATGCAACCGGGCTTTGCAGACCGCATCGGACACATCCAGCCAATGCAGGCAGTGATCGACCCCCGTCCTGTCGATCAGGTTCTTCATCCAGGCGCGGGTCGCCGGGGTATTGGCTGGGAAATCCAGAACCACCGACAGCCCCTGGCGCAACAAGGTCGCCACATGATCGGCCATCACCGCCCGTAACCGGGCCGAGCAGCGGACGTAATCGGCAATATCGGCCATCTGATCGCCAAACAACGCCGCCAGCCAGCGATCCTCGCTGATCAGCAGGGTCTGCGGAGCGTCCCCCAGGGATTGGGCCAAAGTGGATTTTCCGGCGGCAATCTTGCCGCACAACAGATGCAAGACAGGCATCTCCGCTTCCTTTTTTTCCGCGACTATCAGAATGCGCCCAGGCGCGCAGCCGACCGGCCCGACAGGTCAGGCCGGGGTGGTAATTCGCAGAAACAGGGAAGCGCTGTCACACATGATGGGATCAGGCTAGCAACCAGACCGCCCTGGCACCAGCCAAAAACGAAAACGCCCGCCGGATTGCTCCGACGGGCGCTTCGTGACTGCTCTCGCAGAACGGGGCAGGATTATTCCTTGCCGCTGCTCTTGGCGATGATCTCGTCGGCCACCTGACGCGGCACGGGATCATAGTGCGAGAATTCCATGGTGTACGAGGCGCGACCCGAGGTCATGCCACGCAGCTGGCCGATGTAGCCGAACATTTCCGACAGCGGCACGATGGCTTCGACGGCGATGTTGTGACCACGTTCGA
>JASLCK010000419.1 GCA_030151865.1 Rhodospirillaceae bacterium
ATAGATTGGTGCTCATCCGACTGGCTCCATCTGTCGAGAAGTAGGTGAGTTTCTCCCGCCGCTGAACTCAACAGGCATGGGGGCCAATCCTCTTAACTTGATCGGGTCAAAACCCAAGTCCGCCAGTTTGGCGCGCTGGTTGGACGCTGCATCAACGCCATCCCACCCAATTGCGGCCACTAACAGGTCAATCATCTTGGTTGCCGACTTGTTAGCGATTTCATCGGGCAGGCTGAATAGGAAGGGACGAAGTCCGTTAGCATCGAGTAGCTGGTCGAGGACAACACGCCGCCGAAGCTTGACCTCGTCTGCTACCGAAGGGGTGAGTTGAACCACCTCCGCCGCTCGGGCCAGGAAATCGGTCAGCCGGAACCGTGAGCCTTGTTCGAAGCGCACTGCCTCTTTCGCCACCAGTACCGGGTGTGCCTGGAGATCGTCATTGTGAATCTGCATCTGCCCGGTAGTCATCAAGATGGCTTGAACGCGCGCGGACCATTCCGTCATTAGTTGATCCGCTTGAAGGTTTAGCGCATCGACTCTCCCTCGTAGAATTCGCTGGGCCCCTCGGGTGGATCCGGATTGAGCAGTGGTTAGCTGTTGCTCCACGGTCCGGATCGCCTCGGCGAATCCCGATAGTCGATAGATCGCTTCATTTGCCTTTACAACCATGCCGGCGAGGAAGGGCTCTCCTGTGACGTGGTATCGACAGGTGGCACAACCTTGCTGTCCGAGGAGGTTCGCGGTGGCCTCCCCGCGAGTATTCACAGGCCCTCCGAGATCGCACATTGTTCCCCCTGCCGGGCAGCACCCATCTACGTCGATTAGCGCTAGGCCTTTCTGGCATTGTCGGAGGAGGTCGAGGGCTTCTTTATCCTTAAAAAAGAGGCCTTGGTCGAAAAGTGACCCGTCGGCACCGGCGGCGATATCGTCGGAAATCTTAACCACGCGACTGAGAAGGTCGTCCTCGAATACTCCGCCCGATTCAATAGTTGAGGCCGCGTCCGATATGATGCGGCTGATCTCGGGTGCGCTATGGCGCTGATAATAAAGGTTCATCATCACAGTCGCATGACCGGCTATAAGTTCCGTCAGCACGCTTAAGGGAACACCGGCTTTCATGAAAGCGGTAATGCCACCAACCCTGAGACTGTGAAGCGTAAAAAGGTCATTGAAGGAAATTTCTAGGCCTTCCTCCTCAGATATGCGTCGGCTTGCTTCCGTGAGCACTTGGTCAAACATCTGGTTCAGCTTAAAGGAGGAGATCGGTTCATTTCCAGCACTCGGGTCACGAAATAAAAAATAGAAACCCGGCAAGTTTTTGGTAACCGTCTTGGTGACTCGCATTGAATGGTCTGCAACCGTGTCTAGGCCCCTTGGTTCCATAAGCGGATTGTTGCCGACTTGCCAGTCTCGGCAATATGCAAGATGGCAGAAAAGCTCCTCGTTGCTCCAAGGAATTGTGTAGCCAAAGGCGCGAGCCGACTTGTTTGGCCCGCGAGAAGACACCAATTTCGCCTTGGCATTCCGGGTTTTGTTTGAGTTGATGAAAAATCCTCCAAGCGGTTTTCCATCCTCCCCCATTTCCAAAACCCGCTGTATCACCCCTACGGAGCGCCCCAACTCTGCTGTGGGAAGAGAATTCTTGCGCCACCCAAGGGTGCCCGGATCAAAAATCAGTTCGTCGCCCTCTCCCGAATCCAGCCGGCGAACACTGACCCCACGTATAGGAAGAGAAAACAACACAAGCATGGCGATTGCCCGCACTGGGCACCATTCGAGGCCGGTCGTTCCGTCGGGGCGGGTGATCAGCAGGTGATCGTCTTTCTGCGCCCGCGGCCACTCATAGTTATTCTCGGTCAGGATTGTTCTACAGAGATTCAGGACTCTGACTGGCACGGGTAGCTTCGTGCTTTTTCCGCCGTTCCACCCTCGTCGGTCCTGTCCAGGAATGTCACTCCGGTACAGTGGTACATGGAAGTCGGGCGCTTTGTAATCACGGAACCACTCCAGGAAGTTAAGGGTAGCGTTCAGAATGTGGTTCAGTTGGTTGTCGGACCGCGCCCCTTTATTGCTGCCCTGGTTTTTATTGCGCTTAACATCCTGTGCGGTCCGTATATAATCAATGTAGGAGGGGAACCCACCGACGGTCGAGCAACACTGGCCTCCTGGGCGAAAGTCTTCTCTCGTAAACTTGGCGAGATCGGAGGGACGGTCTGGCCGATCAATCAGGTACTCAAACAGCTTTTCAAAGCCACGACTGAGTGTCGCTGAGACATAGGCGGTCCCCGAATTGATAAATTCACGCCCTAGCTCCACGAGCGGTTCGAGGTGTGGGGCTTCCTCGGTCACCCAGCGAAGGTCGCCTTCTTTCCGCATTTGGTGCCCCCTATGACGGCGGCGAAGTTCGGCCTCTGCGTCAGTTCCCACGTTGCTCACGAAGGCAGTGACAAAATCTCGGATCTTTCGTGTTTCGGCAGCTGCCAAAGGAAGGCTCGCCCGGTAAGGCGCGATGGCGTTCCACACTAATCGGAGATTGGAGATGTTTCTGTCGCGGGAGGGAACTTCGGATACGCCGTCCCGCATCTCAATCATGAGACTAACCGCGGCGATGAACATCTCGCCAGTGATTTGTCCGACTTGGTGTCCTGGGGGAAGCGCTGTCAGGAAGAGTTTCAGTGTGCGATAAACTTGTCGCGCTCGCATAACGTTGCCACGCTTTGCCGCTGGCCCTCCTAGCTCAGCCTTCGCCCCATTCAATTGATCCTGAACAGGAGAATCAAGCAGGCTTTCATCTGGGTGCAGGATGGTTGAGAGCGTTTCCGTTGCGCCGGGCCACCGATCCCTGATCCCTTTGTATCGAGAGGCCCATCCTGCCGGCAGGAGGATAGCGCCGGCCGCGTGCAGGCAGAAGAGGCCATCAATTGCCGCACTTGCGGTTCGGTCATTCCTAGACAACCTTCCCCTGAGGAATCCCTTATAAAGCTCTTCTACGATAAGGCGAATGCTGTCTAGAGAATAGAGAACCTCAAAAGCCAGCTTGTTGAAGAAGTGGTTGATCCCCTCTGCTGTGAGGGCCTGGGCGAGCGATTGCCAGCTCTGCATAGAGCCAAGCTCCGGTCCAAAGAGCCCTCCTCGGTGATACCGGAAAAGGGAATCGCTTTTTTTGACTTTTGCCCAGTCGTCGGATAGGAGCTTATTGGCGCATCTCAGCCTGAAATAGAGCGCGCGAGCGGTCTCAATAAGGGATGGCGCGTCGTCGAGAATCCAAATTCGTGTCGCCGACAGATTGAATGGCACCTCTCTTTGATCGTCGGTGCGAAACTTACGAAACCCTGGATCCTCACCCTCCAATCCACAAAGAGCAAACTTGGCCTTTCCGTTCATCCAAACCTCCAGTCATTGAACAGCTTCCGCGGGTCTGAGCACCAGAACTGTTCGTCACAAGCGGGCATGGTCAAATCGCCAGTTTGAACCCGTAAATTTGCAGTAGCGATTGCCCTGCTAACCTCTTCTGGTCGCTTCGCTTTGTATGCTTCTTGGCTGAGCGGGTGCCGGTGATGCATCATCTCTTGGATGATGCTAGTCGGGAGCTTCATTGCTTCAGCCGCGAGCCCGTAGGCATGTCTGAGACCGTGTGGACATATTCCCTCGGATTGGCTTTGCCGCAGGCCAATGCGGGAGCAAGCTGATCCGAAAGCGTCCCTAAAAGCAGCAATCGTCCAAGGACCTCCAAAATCTCCGTCCTTATCAACGCTGACAAAGTAATAAGGATGATCTGGTGCGCTGGGGCGAAGCTTGGTGATCCATATGTGATGAAGGGCTGCGAACAATTCGCCCGCCCTGGGGTCGATCCAATGGACCACGGCAGTGTGGTCATAGTCGAAGCTCATCCCCTTCCACCCTGCTCGCAGGCGATCCCCTGGGGGAAGTAAGTTCCGAGGCAGGCAGCCATATTGGTCCGCAAGTTGAGTTCGCCTTGTTACCCGCTTGCCCCTGATCTTCATGGTAAATTCTATTGGGTGTCGGAGAAAAACTCGTGCTTTGCAGCCGTCGAGCGCGATGTCGCTCAGCCATATGTGAAAAAGTTCGCTGGATCGTATGCCGCCATAGGCCAGCAAAATTAGGGCAAGGGCATCCCGTACTCTTGCGGCATTAGTGGCCCGCGGATTGTTTATTGTTTCCGTAATTAGAGGATCGATTTTGTCCGATGGAAAGCCCACCACTCTCCGAACAGCGCTCGCCCAGCCATTGGTGCGGGCAAACCAAAAACACCGGCCTCTTTTCGGCTGTCGAAGGTGGGCGAGAAACGAATAAGACGCAAAACTATCACGGTTGTGCTCTCCGTCTTCCATTACCCGCTGTACCACCCAAGCAAAGCCGCCAAGTTCGCTGATATCCGATTGTCGGCTTGCAAACGCGATGAAGTCTGCGCATCGCTGAACAATTCTGCGTACCTGTCCGGATGGACGAGGGCTCCACCCGAGGCCTGACCGGTCGGACCCATCGTGAGCGACCGTGCCGTTCTCAAGCGCCGAAATGAACAAGTGGAAAAGTCGTTCTTGATCCTGCGTCGACGGAACCTTGTTGCCATACTGGGTTTGGTGAAAATCAAAGATTAGGCTTACTGCGCGGATGTTGGCTTGGGCTGTCGCATTGCTCCTTCTGACAGTTATCTCCACGGCATAGTCAATTGCAGTCGTGCACAGACTTCCGTCCCGAAGGACGAGAACCGGGATGTGGCGGCCTGCCAATTCTGCTACTGGCACCCACACGACAGAGCAATAGCTTTGCCCCATCAATGCCTCCACGTAGTCAATGAGCATTCATCGTATTTCCGGAAATTAAATGTGACTAGTCGCTAAAAAGGATTGGTTTTCTCTGGTAAAGCCAATCCTTTTAGGCCGTTTGGTGACGGCTGGTTTGACTTGGACGCCAAGGAGACATCGAGGAGATGTGCTGGCACCCGACGCCACCCGCTAAAAGAATGCTTTTAGTCACACCGGGGGGTGATTCGATAGTTGCAGTTTATGGTAGAAAGAATGCCATCCGGCGATCTATATTCATGAGGACATGTATGTCTTCGTGCACTCACTTCGGTGTCGCACCTGCCCTTCTCAAGCGACGACTCAACGCCACCGACATCAGGTGATGCTTAACAATCCAAAGGTTGATACTCTCTTGGTACCGCGACCAACTGAGTGTAACCGTGACCGACGCGACAGACGCCCCTCTAAAAAATTCGGCTCCTGGGCAGTACCTGGGATACGGGCTGCAAACGTGGCGTGCCTTGTACTATCTGCTGATGCCACGAGAGGGAGCGGTCGTTTCAATTGAGCACCTAGATGATGTGGCTGTCCGAATGCCAAACGGCGAAACCCTCGTCGAACAGAGCAAAAGCTCCATCGGAGACAAAAACCCGGTTAGCGATTGGTCTTCCGACCTATGGAAAACCTTCTCAAATTGGGTTGATGCAGTAACGAATAATGCTCTTAACATCGGGAGGACTAAATTCTGCCTTTACGTTGCTCCGGAGAATACGGGAACCCTGGTAAAAGCATTGCGCGACGCTACGACTGCGGAACAAGTTTCAAAAGCTGTAGCCTTGGTGAAAGATACGCTCGACCGGCTTGGTGAATGGCCTACTGGCGCCAAACCATATTTGGAAAACTGCTTAATTCGCAACGAAAATGCCTTTGCGGATATTGTTTCCCGCTTTGACTTTGAGGCGCCGGACCAAGATCCCCCTGACGTCGTAAGAACCCTTCTTCTTGTGTATGTCGACCCTGAGATTATCGACTCGGTTCTCCTCGAGTGTGTTGGGTGGGTGAAACTCCAGGGCGACCGCCTAATCGCGGATAGGACCCCAGCCAAGTTGTCAGCGGCCGAGTTTCAGGCGTACCTGCGTGGCCTCCTCCGCAGACATCAGAGCGACCACATTTTACGCACCTTCGCCCCACCAGAACCCGACGCAGCCCAAGTAGAGGGACAAATGGTCCGGTTTTACGTCCAACAATTGGACCTTATTGGCTGCGACGCCCAGGACAAACTGCATGCGGTAAGCGATTTTCTCAAGGCGTCAACAACGCGCACGTTCTGGAGCGAAAAGGGTCACGCCATCCAGCAAGATTTTGACGAATTCGATGACGCCTTATGGAGACATTGGAGGCGCATCCGTCAACGCACGGCACTCACATATGCAGCCCTCCCCCCTTCGGAGAAGGGCGCGCTGGTCTACCTCGATTGCTGCGAACACAAAGAGCGATTGGCAGGCAAAGACGTACCTGAACACGTAATCGTCGGCGGGTATCACGCCTTGGCCGACGCACCTTTCGTGGGATGGCACCCCGACGTCCCTCTCAATCCCTGGAAAAGGTGAATGGTGGATCTCGACACAGCCCCCAGCAAAGCCTTGCCGGAAGCCGAACTGGTTCAAAACCCGGCGCTCGGATCGCTTTTGCAATGGCGCTTCTTGCTCGGGCATGAGAAGGCCGGCTCCGACAAGGTGCCGCTACCGCTACTGTTTTTGGTACTCCCGATCGCAATGCACCATCGAACGCGGGACGCGCTTGTAGGAACAAACCGAGCCTCCGGATTGCGCCTTTTCGTCGCAAAATTCAAAGATGAACGAGAAGAACTGCTAGCACTCAATGACAGAATGCTTGCCTTCAAATACTTGTCACTGCGGTCAATCTCATTAGGTGCATCCAAAGGGCTATTTAAGATCGACACTAACGATGGAATTGTATTTCGCACAAGGGTCAGGGGACCCGGCCTACTCCCCGCCTCCATCGTACCCATGTGGAACGGTGCTGAGAAATTAGGGAGTTGGGCAGGGCTTCATGGAATTGCGGAACTCAGTCATATTCTGAAGGTGGCCTTCTGATGGAAATCTACATCAAGGAAATTATTCTATGGCCGGTCAAAAATTTTGGGCCGCGCAGGGTTAAATTTGACAGAGCTAAGGTAAATGTGATCAGCGGAGCATCAAAGACAGGAAAGTCCGCCGTAATTCCCATCATTGATTACTGCCTAGGGTCGTCCTCCTGCTCGATCCCTGTTGGCGTCATTCGAGAGTCATGCTCATGGTTTGGCGTACTGCTCGAAACGCCTGAGGGAGAAAAGTTGATCGCTCGGCGTGAGCCCGGCGAGCAGAGGCAGACTGGCGACGCATATATTATTGAGGGTGAAGCCATTTCTATCCCGCATGAGATAGAGGGCAAAAACTCAAACACTGAATACATTAAAGACATGCTAAATAGGCTTTCCGGCCTACCAAACATTGGATTTTCCCCAGAGAGCGAGAGTGGATTCAAGTCTAAAGCATCATTTAGAGACCTAGTAGCCTTCTGCTTTCAGCCACAAAACGTCGTCGCCAATCCAGACGTCCTCTTCTACAAGACAGACACGGCAGAACATCAGGAACGCCTCAAAACCATATTTCCGTATGTTCTCGGCGCACTGTCAGCAGAGATCTTGGGGGCTCGGTGGGAACTGGATGCGCTCCGCAAGGTGCTGCGGCGAAAGGAAAATGAACTGAAGGCCGCCAGGAACGCATCGGATCGCTGGCGCGCAGAAGCAACAAACTGGCTTGAACAGGCAAAGGAATTGGGCCTTCTCCCGGAAGCCCCTCAGATTCCCGCTGACTGGTTGAAGCAGATCGAAATGCTGAAAGTCGTTGCACAGGCTCGGGCAATCGACTCCGTGGTTACCACAGCTACCGTCGAAAACACGCTCGACAAAGTCGCGTTCCTCCGCACTCAAGAAGATGCTTTAGCAACAGAGCTTGGTCTTGCTCGCCGTCGCCTAAACGAACTAAATCGGCTATCATCTAGTGCATCCTCCTATGCCGATGCCCTGACCATTCAGCGAGATCGCCTCGCGCTCTCGACCTGGCTTCGGGAACTGGCAGAGGATCCAGAAGAGAATCCGCTGCAGCCGATTGCACTGACCGCATCGCGTGAGCTCGAACAACTCTGCTTGGCGCTGGAACGGATTGAAGCAACAGCATCGGTGCGGCCAGAGGTTAGCGATACCCTAGAGAAAGAAAGGGCACGGCTCCGTGAAGCAGTTGGAGAGTACGCTGCCAAATTGAATGAAGTGCGCCTCAAACTTCGCGAACAAGAGCGCAGCTCTGCAGACGCAGCGGCCAAGGGATTTAAACTGTCCAGCGCAAATCAGTTCGTCGGAAGGGTTCAACAGGCACTCAAGACCTACGAAAGTGTGGGCGATGAAGGAGAACTCGCAGAGGAAGTTGCAACGCTGAAAAAGCGATACCAAGAGCTCTCAGCGGTTGTCTCCGAAGCCTCCGTGCGCAAGAAGCTCGCCCACGCTCTTGAAGAGTTGACCGCCATCATGAACAGCAATGTCTCAAAGCTGGACGCAGAGTGGCCCGATCGCCCGATAAAACTATCGATCACAGATCTGACTTTGAAAGTCGTCGGAAGGGATCGAGAAGATTTGCTTTCCGAAATCGGAAGTGGAGCGAATTGGCTTGCCTACCATGTCGCGGCAACGGCCGGACTTCAGAGACATTTTTTGCGAAATGAGCGCCACGCCGTCCCACACTTCCTGATCTATGACCAACCAAGCCAGGTCTATTTCCCTCGCAAGCTTGCCGGAGCAGATGTCGATGCCGACCACAGCCTGCGAGACGAAGATGTGGCGGCTGTGCGAAAGGTCTTCAAAGCTCTATCGAATGAGATTCAGAGCCAAGGACGAAGATTGCAGGTCATCATTCTCGACCATGCGGACGAGACAGTCTGGGGAAATATCCCAGATGTCGAAATGGTAGAGCATTGGAGAGAGGGGAAAAAGCTCGTCCCCACGGAATGGCTCGCTCATTGAGCGTGAGTTCTCTCCGTACACGGCTGTCAGACTCATTTGGGGAAGGTTTGCTATCAAAAATTGTGCTAGATCGACAAGGTGACCCTCATGGACGTGGTGCGGAATGAACGAAAGCGGCCGTGTGTTGGCTGGCGATTCGCAGTCAAAGGTGAGCAAAAACTGTCATTCGATTTGGCGGTAGGTGAAGTGACATCTTTGAGGCCGGAGGCGGGCTGGCTGAGTTTTCAAAAATCGTTGCATTCCGCGCGGTTATACGCTGGTGTAGGTGCATAACTTTTGCTAGAGTGGTGCGAAGTTTACTACAACCAAAAGATATGCATACCGTTCCTCCCCCGAAAGACGTTCTCGCAGCTTGGCTGAATAGCTATCCGAGCGAAGTTGACAATTTTGGATACTTGCGGCTTGGTGAGCGGGTTGAGACGGATCCGGTTATCGCGGACGATCTCATCGCCTACTTCGAGTCCGCACATCTAGACGCACGGCGGTGTTTCCATAAACTTGCACGCATTAGTCTTCATCCAGACGCGGACGATGAGGCATGTGACGCGCAATACCCCGGCTCTCTGCCACTAACTGCTTTGAAAGGCCTCTTTGGAGAGGTCATGTGCGGCATGTTGGCGGAAAGTTTCGAATTTATCGGCAAACACAAATACATGATCCCGGTTTTCCTCTTTCGGAATCACGAGGATGCCGGCCAATACATCTACACGCTCAGCCGGGATCGCACGCGGACTCGCGAAGTGCTTGGGCGCAAGGGAGATGACTTCATCGGGATCGTTGTAAATCAGGACGGAAAAGTCACTCGGTTCATCGCCGGTGAGGCAAAGTGGCGGGGAACGTGGACGCCGTCCGTCGTGAATACTGTCATGCTCGGTGAAAAAATAATTAATCCTAATGACAACACAAAGAAAATCCACAACGGCAAAGGCGTTTGGTACGAGGTCAACCGAGGCCTTCCGGTACCGCTCGGACTGGAGCAATTGCAAGCCATCCTCAATGAGCGCGAACCGGAAAAATTTGCGAGTGTTATCGCATCGCTCGATCGCATCCTCGCCCGGCGCAACCCCGATCCTGTCGAACGCACTGACTTGATCCTTCTGGCGGGTGGCTCAGCAGCCACGCGTAAGGCAAGGCATTCGCTTATACCGTGGAACGTCGTGCCGAAAGAATATACGGCGGGCAGAGATCTGCAGATCGTCGAACTGCTGTTTTCGAATGGAGACGATCTGATAAAGGCAATTTACGCAGGTCTTTGGGCGAGGGAGCAAGGTCTTGCCAAAGTTTGACCAGGAACGCATCAATCTCGCTCGCGCCATACAGACCGACCTTGCGCAGGAAAGAACCCTGACGGCCCTGCAGGCACGTTCGTTCGTTCGTTGCCTGCAGACAGACTGGAATGTCCAGACGATCCAATGGTCTGACAATGACTCGGATACAATTCTCCAACAGGCGCGACACCTGATTCGTGCCGGAAGGGTTTTGTCGACCGTAGGCGAAGGCCATCCAGAGGAGGCCTCCCTTGCCTTTCGTAGGGCAGGCGAACTTCTGGAATGGCTTGCAAGAGCTCGTGACAAGGGTGGGAAAGAGATCCCGACAGCCCTGATTGCAGCTGGTTGTTATCAGCTGGGGGGCTTGCCAGCGATGGCCTCGGGCTTGCTCCGCCAAGTCGTGCACGACGATAGAGGAGCGAGGCTTTTTGCGGATTTTCTTAAGGCTGATTTCGATGCTGTCCTTCGCCGCGCGGCATCCTTCTGGAGCGGCAACAGGGAATTGACGCGACGGGGCGCAGAAAGGCAGTTTTTTAGTGAGGGCGCTGAGGAAACCGTTACGTGGTTTGCCACGGTTGAGCTTGTTCGCTGCATCGGTCTTGCTGCACAGACCCTGCGACGGGGCGACATAGCCCGATTCTCTGTTGCGTTGGATCGCCTGCGCGATGTCGAACGCCTTCTTGTCAGAGTATCGTCTGACGATGTGGCTCTGCTCGCGTTCTTCCTGCGGTCAGCCTGCGAGCGATTTGGGAAGTCGACGATCTACGATCCATTGCGGCGACTTGGTGTGCTCAATCCGGCCCGCCTTGCGCATGTGAACCAATTCGCCCGACGCCAGTATGCTCGTGGTCGTGGCATCCTATGGCAATCGCAGAAGCAGGGGATTGAGCGGCTTCTAAGCAACTCCTCTTTCGCGCTGTGCACGCCGACCGGTTCTGGCAAGACGCTTGTCGCCAATCTCGCTATCCTGAAGGAGCTTCTGATTCTTCAAGATGGAAATGAATTGCTCGCGCCACTGGCGCTTTACCTTGTTCCCTCGCGCGCGCTGGCCGGCGAAGTGGAAGCGAAGCTCACGGGCGAGCTTGGTCGCGACTTCGTGGTGACAGGCCTGTATGGCGGTTCCGACTGGGGCGTTACCGATGCCTGGCTGACATCCGATTCTCCGACCGTTCTGATCGCGACCGTCGAGAAGGCGGATGCGCTGATGCGCTATCTGGGGGCGATGCTGCTGGCGCGCCTAAAGCTGTTGATCGTTGATGAGGCGCATCAGGTCGTTACCGAAGACAATGAACGCGAACGCAACGCACTTGCCGAGCACATGAACAGGGCGATCCATCTTGAAAGTTTCATATCGCGTCTGCTGCTTCGCAAGCCCGACATAGTGCGAGTTGCCCTCACGGCCGTCGCAGGAGGTGCCGCGCAGCCGGTTGCTCGCTGGATCGAATCCAATCCTGACGCAGAGCCGGTCGGCTCGAACTACCGCAGTACACGCCAAGCTGTGGGTGTGTTGGAGATCAGCAAGGGATCTCCGCGCATAGAACTTCATCGCGTCAACGAACACTCGCTTGGCGTTCGCGGACGCGGAGACGTGTATATTCCGCTCAGGATCAATCCGATGCCCGAGCCTTCGTCGGTTATCCGCAACAGCCTCAATCATTACACACAAAACAGCCTTCTGTGGACCGCACTGCATCTGGCGGGCGACGACCGCCGTATTTTAATCTCGATTTCGCAACGCCCCGAGCAAACGATGGGCTGGTTTGCCGATGCATTTGAGCTTGCGGGTTGGGCTGATGCGCCGGTGTTTGAAGCTCCCACCGATGGCGACGATGCCGCGTTGTTCGCGGAAGCCCGATCTGTTTGCATCGACTATTGTGGTGCGAACTCCCATGAGCGCCGACTTCTTGACCGCGGGATTGCGACCAACCATGGCCAGATGCCGCAGCGTCTTCGTCGGCTTATGGTCGCGTTAATCGACCGGTCAATCTGCCCGATCACGGTTGCGACTGCTACACTGACCGAAGGTGTGAACCTTCCTTTCGACATGATCTTCCTACCTCTCTTGAAGCGCACGATTTTTAACGTGGCAACGGAAAGGCCGGAGGAATACCCGATGTCGGTCGCCGAATTCCGCAATCTGTCTGGCCGCGCCGGTAGACCGGGCGCCGCAAAGGGTATGGAAGGTCTCACGCTGATCGCCCTGCCGGTGGCGCATTCAACGACGGCCCCAAAGCAGGTCGCCACGCAGCAGAGGCAGGTGTGGGAACGACGCCAAGACTATGACGAGCTCCTGAACAGGCTCAGAGCGGACGCTGTGGGTGATGGGGAAACCACGAGCCCGCTGTCCGTCTTGCTGAACGCCATCAAAGAACAGGTCATGCGCCTGCCCGGGATCGATGACGACGACGACTTCCTGGATTGGATCGCCGCGACCGCGCCCGGGGATGTGTCCGATAACGCTGGTCAGGCGAACGCGACTCCGTCTGCCCGTCTGGCCGACCGCCTTGATGAGCTCGACACCATGATCCTCGCGGCAGTCGAAGAGACCGCGGCTATCGCTGCGGCCGAGACCACGCCCGCGGGTGCCGAAGGAATGCTCGCCGAGCTGTGGCAGCGAACCTTCACGAAGGTCGCGCAAGCAACTGAAGATTGGATGGAGCGTGCCTTCGTTAAACGCGGCCGGGGTATGATTGAGACCATCTATCCCGATCCTGAGGAGCGCAAACGCCTCTACGACTACGGCTATTCACCGCATGTCGGCCGCCGCTTCGAACAGACCGCAGCGGCCCTGCTTCTCCTCCTTCAGCAGGCGGCAGGCTATGGTGCGATGCTGCCGGAGGAGCGGCTTGCTTTGTTCCTCGCGCTCGGCGAAATGGTTGCGGACGACGGCGGCTACGGGTTCTCCGTCCGCGACACCGAGATGGGCCGCACCTTGTACGGCAATTGGCATGCGGTGCTGCGCTGGTGGATGGGTGTACCGGGCGCCGCCGGCCCTGAGCCGCAGGACCTTCGCGCCTGGCAGATATTCACGTCGGACAATTTCGAATTTCGGCTTGGCGTTGCCATAGGTGCGGTTGTTGCGAGGGCTTGGTCGCAGGGCACTATCGAGCCGCTTGCGACGCCGACCATTGGCACTTGGAAAGCGACAACAGGTTTGCCGTGGTTTGCCTTCTGGGCAAAGGAGCTTTTGCGCTGGGGCACGCTTGATCCGTTTGTGGCCTTTGCACTTTCTCTGGGAATCGCTAAATCCCGCCCCGAGGCAGAAGCGATGCGAGCCCAGTACATTGCCTGGCTTGATGAAGAACTGATTTTGTGGGACGGCGAGGATCAGATTGACCCCAGCAACCTTCTCACCTGGTCCAGAACGCTGAGGGTGCAACAGGCCGATGCACTCAGACACGCACCGATAGCGGCGACTCTGGCGGGAACCGACGGAAGAGCGAGACGGTACGCTGTTATCCCGGTGCGTTCCGGAGACCGCATCCACTGGCTCGATGCTTCTGGTTTCCGTCTTGCGGTGTCGGAGGCTCCGGAAAACTTTCCGCGTGTTCCCCGGCAATCGGATGACTATGACCTCGTCGTCGACGACAGTGTATCTGTTATGCGCCAGTTCTCAGCCTAAATGGAAAAAGGGTGTAATCCTAGATACCGCTTTCGGGCGTTCGCGCTGATGCTCAGCCTGCCGGTCAAGAATACTAAAATCTTGCTCAATCATGAGCGCGGTCTGTTTAGGTGGCGAGGCTGACCTACAATTTTGTAATCGTTCTTGGAGACCGAGTTGCGCAATGTGGAAGATTGGAATGGGTGCAAAGCGGATCTCGATTGTAAGCGTCGGCCAAATGCAAGTTGTAGAAAAATTAGGAACGGGTCATGGATGTGGTTGGTAGTTGACCAGTAAGTATCTATTTGTAGCATTACAAGAATGCCGACACTCTTAATATTGCCGCTGATATTTTTTGCTGATTGGGGGCGCGCCAAGACGGCTAGGCGAGAACTGGCCAGAATCCAACTGGCCACCAGCAGAACTTATATTGGCGGCGCTCGGCGCCGCCATTGATCAGAAAATCCTTCGACGTGTGAGCCGCAGCCGAAAAGGGCGTCATATATTGGGGGAATCTGGAAGGACGCAGACAGACTGCCAAGCCATAACATGCATGCTGTCCAGGATGCTGTTGCCTGCTTCACTGAGCGCCTCAAAATCCGATGACTGGGACTAAGGTTTAGTCTGTGACCTGCTCCTGAAGAACTCTTTCATTCTGAGGTGAAATCGGCCCCACGGCGGAGCTGGCCACTTGTTGGCCTGCCCCGCCCCTGAATCCTATCCAGGGGCGGGGCAGTTCAATTAATTTGCCTGACGTCTTAAGAGAGCTGGGATGTCAAGGTCGTCACCCCTTCTTTTGCTCACCGTTAATGGCGTTTTTGGCTCATGGCATGGTTTCTTGATACCGAGTAATCGTTCGAACAGAGAACTCTTCCTAACTTCGACGCTCTCGCACACTCGTTCGATATTATCTTCTTTCGTCACGCCCAACTCTGGCATTTCTGGAGAAGAGGATGCCCTCATCGGCTGTGCACATTGCTCCACAACACTTGCTTGTGCAACGGCAACCAAGCCTGCGCCGCTCCATTGAGCGCCGCTGGATGAGTCCGTAGGACCTGTCGACCGTCGAAGTGCAATTATATTAGGGGCAACGATTCCGCCAACTGAGGTTTCTGTTGGCTTAGGCATTCTGCAAATTTCGTCGCCTATACCAGTTGCAACCACAGAAACGCGCATCACCCCTCGCATAGTCTCGTCAAAAGTCGATCCGAAAATAATGTTTGCCTCCGGAGCAACCTCATC
Organism: Rhodospirillaceae bacterium; assembly: GCA_030151865.1. GTDB lineage: Bacteria > Pseudomonadota > Alphaproteobacteria > Rhodospirillales > Magnetospirillaceae > JASLCK01. The sequence continues at coordinate 14,956 of JASLCK010000419.1, forward strand.
GCGTATCCGATTGGCTGCCTCATCAATCTCAAACAACGTCATGTCTGTGCCGCCGGTTATGTTTATAAGTACTCCTTTGGCTCCTCTCATGGATGTGTCATCAAGCAGTGGATTGCTAATTGCTGCTTCCGCAGCCTCAATAGCACGGTTCCTGCCTTCTGCTTCGCCCGTTCCCAACATCGCACGGCCCATTTCGCTCATGACCGTACGAATGTCGGAGAAATCCAAATTTATTAGACCTGGCAGAAGCATAAGGTCCGTGATGCTACGGACGCCTCTATAAAGCACTTCATCTGCCATACGGAATGCAT
>JASLCK010000351.1 GCA_030151865.1 Rhodospirillaceae bacterium
CCCTGGATTATTCGGTGGTTTCGGCCATCCATACGCTGTGGCTGGCGGCGCGCATCCACGGTCTGGGGGTGGGCTGGGTGTCGATCATCGATCCGGTGGCGGTGCGCACCATTCTGGATGTGCCGGAAGGTTGGAATTTGGTGGCTTATCTGTGCATCGGCAAGCCGGTGGAAGAAAGCGATGAACCCGAACTGATCCGCTTCGGCTGGCAGAACCGCGAGGATTTTTCCAAGCTGGTGATCCGCCGTTAGTGTCTTTCAGGTTTTGACAGTTTCAAAATCTGAAAAACACCAAAGCCCGAGCGGCGATTGAGCCGCTAAAAAGCGGAGCTTTTTAGCCTCAGGCAAAACAGGAGTGCAGCAGCTGCAAGCTGGTGCACTCTGAGGTGATGGCATTTTTCTTGACTCTTTAGGGGCGCTTTGCATAATGCGCCCCTCATTCCCGAAAAAGTGGGCCGGTACCCAATCCGTTCCCCGCCGCCGCAAATCGCGGATGGACTATCGGGACAACATGAAGGATCACAAATGAGCAAGCGTATTCAGGCTAAGTTCAAGATCAATCGCCGCCTGGGCGTGAACCTGTGGGGCCGTGGCAAGAGCCCGCTCAACAAGGGTCACGAAAACCCGCCGGGCCAGCACGGCGCCCGCCGCAAGAAGCCCTCTGACTATGGCACCCAGCTGTCTGCCAAGCAGAAGCTGAAGGGCTATTATGGCAACATCGGCGAAAAGCAGTTCCGCAAGCTCTATGACGAAGCCGTGCGCCGCCGTGGCGACACTTCGGAAAACCTGATCGAGCTGCTGGAACGCCGCCTGGACGCCGTCGTCTATCGCCTGAAGTTCGCTCCGACCCCGTTCGCCGCCCGTCAGATCGTCAACCACGGTCACATCCGCGTCAACGGCCAGCGCGTCAACATCGCGTCCTACCAGATCAAGGATAACGACGTTATCTCGGTCAAGGACAAGTCCCGCGACATGGCTCTGATCATCGAAGCCACCCAGTCGCCGGAACGCGACGTGCCGGATTATCTGTCGGTTGACCACAAGGAAATGAAGGGCTCGTTCGTCCGCGCTCCCAAGCTGGCCGACGTTCCCTATCCGGTCCAGATGGAACCGAATCTGGTCATCGAATACTATTCGCGCTAATCAGCGCGGGTAGCTCCGATCCGAAACGCCCTGGCAGCAATGCCGGGGCGTTTTGCTTTTGGGGGCGTCAGTTTGAGGTAGGGTGGGGGGCTTTGTGCCGGATGGCGCTATAGGCCAGCCCAGATAGCGCGCCCAGGTATTCCAGGCTGTTCATGATGATGAAGCAAGGCCCTAGGGCCGCACCGACAATGCCGAACCATGTCAGCAGCAAAGTGGTGCCGCTGAATTGCAGATAAGTTCTGCTCAGACAGCCAAGACACAGCCTGCCGCAGAAGTTCTTTTCCTGTCGGGCGTAAAGATAGCTGATGTTTTGGCGTAATAAGACAATCCGGGCCTGAGTGGGGCGGCCGCAGCGTTCGCAGCAAGGGGGTGGCGCGTCGGTCATGGGCTTATATCTTCAAGACCCGCGCCATGGTGTCGAACATGGCTTCGCGGCCCACCGGCTTGGCCAGATAGGCATCCATGCCCGCCGCCAGACAGCGCAACTGGTCTTCATGAAAGGCGTTGGCGGTCATGGCGATGATGGGCAGTTGATTGTGGGGCTGATCCATGGCGCGGATGCGCCGGGTCGCTTCCAGCCCGTCCATGTTGGGCATCTGCATGTCCATCAGAACCAGATCGAAATGCTGGCCGCTTTCCACCGCTTGCAGGGCGGCGACCCCGTCGCCCGCCAGGGTGACGCTGTGACCCGAACGGGTCAAAAGGGCGTTGGCGACCTTTTGGTTCACGGGATTGTCTTCCGCCACCAGGATCGACAGCGGCGGCAGGTCGCGCACCGGCGGGGCGGGCACCAGTTGCGGCGGGGTGCCTTCCACCAGCGGCACGGCAAACCAGAAGCGGCTGCCCTGACCGGGGGTGCTTTCAAAGCCGATGCTGCCGCCCATCAGTTCCACAAGGCGGCGGCACAGGGCCAAGCCGATGCCGGTGCCGCCGAACTTGCGGGCGTGCCCGGCCTCCCCTTGGGTGAATTCGGCGAACAGTTTGCTCTGCACCGCCTGATCCATGCCAATGCCGCTATCCGACACGGCGACGCATAAGCGGCGGCTGTGGACGCTGAGCGCGATTTCGATGCGGCCCTGTTCGGTGAATTTCAGGGCGTTGCTGATCAATTGGGTGATCACCTGACGCAGCCGCGCCGGATCGCCCCGCAGCCAGACCGGAACGCCCGGATCCATCTTGGCGTCCAGATGCAAGCCTTGCTGTTCGGCACGCGGGCGGGCCAGGGTGATGGCTTGGCCGATCAGCGCCACCAGATCGTAATTCTGGTTGGACAGGGTCATGCGCCCGGCGTCCAACTGCGCCAGATCGAGAATGTCGTCCAAAATGGTCAGCAGACCGCGCGCCGATTGGGCGATGGTGTCGGCATAATCGGACTGGGCGTCCGACAGGCCCGACCCGTTCAACAGATCGACGACCCCCAGAATGCTCGACAGCGGGGTCCGCACTTCGTGGCTCATCATCGCCAGGAACGAAGATTTGGCGATGTCGGCCCGTTCCGCCTTGTCCTTGGCGGCACGCAATTCCTGTTCGGCCCGCTTGCGTTCGGTGATGTCATAAATCCAGGAAATCACCGAAGGCGGCGCGTCGGGTACATCGGGGAACCGTTCCAGGGTCAGCAGCGCCCAGAACAGACGTCCCTGGGCGTCGCGACACTCCATCTCGATATCGCGGACCGAGCCATTTTGGTTCAACTTATCCTGTAGGCTGGCGCGAATATCCGGGTGGGTGTGGAAATCGTGGACATTGCGGCCGATCAGGTCGGCCATTGGCACCCGCAGCAGACTGCCGGCCCGTTCGTTGGCGAACAGGATGCGGCCTTCATGCAGAGTGGAAATCACTGCCGCCATGGGGCTGTGCGACAAAAGGTGCTCCAGGCGCTGACGTTCGCGCCGCAGGGCTTCCTCGCTGGCGGCCTGGGTCGTGATGTCGCGGAAGAACCAGATGCGCCCCAATATGTCCCCGGCATTGTCCTGAAAGGGGGCGGAATAGCGTTCGATGATCCGCCCGTCGCGGAAGTTCAGGCGGTCCAGACTGGTCTGGTTCGGCTCGGTATAGAGCATTTCCGCCAGGGCGGCGAATGGCTGGGGATCGGTTAAGCGGTCCATGGCCAGGCTCAGCAATTCGGGTGAGGTGCTTTGTTCCACCAACGACCGTTCGAAGCCCCACAATTCCAGAAAGCGGGTGTTGAAATTGCGGATGATGCGGTCGCGATCAACCACCAAAATGGCGTCGAGGCTGGCATTCTGCTGTGCCAGCAGGAAGGACAACGCCTCGGGCGAAGAAATATCGGGACAGGGCACCGCGTAAGACATCCACAAAGTGACAGCCTCGGTATTCAAGCGTGATGGGGGCGGGAAGGCAAGCCCGGATCAGGCGGCGACAGGGGACCAATCCTGGATGTGAAAAGTTTGCCCGTCTCCTTCAACCGCAAGGGCGGCAGCGTACTGGGGCCCCATATCGATATCGAACAGACTCCAGGCCTCGCCATCCTCGCTCTCCAGCAAGGCGGGCGGGTGATCGGGGCGCAATTCGACGCTGAAGCTTTCCAGATCGTGGGACAGGCCGTCGCCGCGCCCCTTGATATAAGCTTCCTTGTGGCACCAGCAGCGGAAGAAGGCGTTGTGGCGCTGCTCGGCGGGCAGGCTGTCCAGCAGGTCGCGTTCGTGGGGCGAAAAGAAATGGCGGGCCAGTTGCGGGTAATCCTGCATGACCCGGCGGCGTTCCACATCGATGCCAACCCGGATCGGGGCAACCGCCAGCAGCATGATGTCTTCGGAATGGGACAGGTTGAACTCAACCTCTCCCCCCACCAGTTCCGGCTTGCCCGCCAGTCCGGCGGCAAAGGAAATCTCGGTTGGCAACAGACCCAGATGGTCGCTCAGAATGGTGCGCAGGGCGGCGCGGCTGGCAATCCAGCGGCTGGCCACTTCGGCGGGGCCAAGTTTGCGGGCATGGGCTTTCTCATCCGCCGACAGCAGATCGAAGGCATGCTCCACGGGCGCGTCCAGGCGGACCCGCCAGACGGTGATGGGTTCCAACGTGGTTTCTCCCCTGGGTTTCTTTATTTTCCTTCACTCTACTCTGTTTTGGCGGGTTTTGGGAAAAAACGCCGTTTCAGCCTCTCGTCATATGGGGGGACCGCACTATGTCTAAGGGCCAAAGGAGGACCGTACATGATCGATCTCTATTTCTGGCCCACGCCCAATGGCCATAAGATCACCCTGTTTCTTGAAGAAGCCGGTCTGGACTACCGATTGGTGCCGGTCAATATCGGCGCGGGCGACCAGTTCAAGCCGGATTTTCTGGCGATTTCCCCCAACAACCGCATGCCCGCGATCGTCGATCATGCCCCGACCGATGGCGGCGAGCCCATTTCGGTCTTTGAATCGGGGGCGATCCTGACCTATCTGGCCGACAAGACCGGTAAGTTCCTGCCCCAGGATGCCCGCGGCCGCAAGACGGTGCAGGAATGGCTGTTCTGGCAGGTCGGCGGCTTGGGACCGATGGCTGGGCAGAACCATCATTTCGTGCAATATGCGCCGGAAAAAATCCCCTACGCCATGCAGCGCTATGTCAAGGAAACCAACCGGCTGTACGGCGTGCTGAATGGGCGCTTGCAGGGGCGGCGCTTCATTGCGGGTGATGATTATTCCATTGCCGACATGGCCTGCTATCCTTGGATCGTGCCGTGGGAACGCCAGCAGCAGAAGCTGGACGATTTTCCCGATCTGAAGCGTTGGTTCGAAGAGATTGCCGCCCGCCCGGCCACCATCCGGGCCTATGAAAAGGGTTCGGCGATTTCCCAGACCCCGACGGTGAACGCCCAAAGTGCCAAGGTTCTGTTCGGCCAGACCGCCGACAGCCTGCGGCAAACCGTGAAGGATTGATTTGATGAGCCTTGTCCTGTGGGAATTGGCGGGAGCCGACGAGACCCGCCGTTTCAGCCCATATTGTTGGCGGGTACGGTTGGCCTTGCGTCATAAGGGGTTGGATTTTTCTACCCGACCCTGGCGGTTTACTGAAAAGCAGGCCATCGCCTTTTCCGGGCAGGACAAGGTTCCGGTTCTTCAGGATGGCGATCAGACCGTTTTCGACAGTTGGGCCATCGCTGAATATCTGGACCGTGCCTATCCCAACCGCCCCAGCGTTCTGGGGCAAGGGGCGGCGCTGGGGCTGAACCGTTTCGCCACCGACTGGGTGGAACAGATGGTCCAGCCTTTGATATTCCACATCCTGGTGGCCGATATTCATGCCCATGTGGCCGAGATCGATAAGGATTACTTCCGCACCAGTCGGGAAGAGCGGTTGGGTCGGACTTTGGAAGAGATATCGGCCAACCGTGACACCTTGCGGCCCCAACTGACCAAGGCCCTGACGCCCCTGCGCAAGGCCTTGCAGCGTCATCCCTTTATGGGTGGCGATGCCCCGACCTGGGCCGACATGGCGGTCTTTGGTCCCTTCCAGTGGGCGCGCAGCATCAGCCCCTTTGCCTTGCTGGATCAAGATGACCCGGTTTGGGTCTGGCGTGAGCGCATGGCCGATGCCTATGACGGCGAAGGCCGCAGCACCACGGTCTATCAAGACGCTTAATGAAGGACGGAAGCGTCGCCCTGGCGATTTGCGGGCCAGGGCGACGCCGACGGCAACCACGGCGAACCC
>JASLCK010000361.1 GCA_030151865.1 Rhodospirillaceae bacterium
GGCAGACCGGCCTGATTGCGGGCCGCTTCGATCACCGCCATGTGCATGCCGAAGCAAATGCCGTAATAGGGGATCTTGTGTTCGCGGGCAAAGCGCACGGCCTCGACCTTGCCGAACGCGCCGCGTTCGCCAAAGCCGCCGGGCACCAGAATGCCATGCACGTCTTCCAGGGCATGCAACGCGCTGCCGCCATCCTCGAAAATCTGGCTGTCCAGCCAGTTGAGGTTGACCTTGACGTTGTTGGCGATGCCGCCGTGATGCAGGGCTTCGGCCAGCGACTTATAGCTGTCGAGCAGGCTGGTGTACTTGCCGACCACGGCGATGGTCACTTCGCCTTCCGGATGACGGATGCGCTCAACGATGTTCTTCCAGCGCGTCAGATCGGGAGCCGGAGCCGAGGTCAGGCCGAAATGACGGCAGACCTGTTCGTCCAAACCCTGGTCATGATAGCTGACCGGCACTTCGTAAATGGTGTCCACATCCAGGGCCGGGATCACCGCTTCGTGACGCACGTTGCAGAACAGTGCGATCTTGCGGCGTTCGCCTTCCGGGATTTCCCGGTCGGAACGGCACATCAGCATGTCGGGCTGAATACCGACGCTCAGCAGTTCCTTGACGGAATGCTGGGTCGGCTTGGTCTTCAGCTCGCCCGCCGAGGGGATGTAGGGCAGCAGGGTCAGGTGCACGAACATGGTGTGTTCGCGGCCCAACTCGTTGCCCAACTGGCGGATGGCTTCCAGGAACGGGGTGCTTTCGATGTCACCCACGGTGCCACCGATTTCGCACAGCACGAAATCCTCGTCGGTGATGTCCGACTTGATGAATTCCTTGATGGCGTCGGTGACGTGGGGGATCACCTGGACGGTCGCGCCCAGATAATCGCCGCGGCGTTCCTTGGCGATCACGTTGGAGTAGATACGCCCCGTCGTGATGTTGTCGGAACGGCGGGAGGGAACCCCGGTAAACCGTTCATAATGCCCCAGATCCAGGTCAGTTTCGGCACCGTCGTCGGTGACGTAAACCTCGCCGTGCTGATAGGGGCTCATGGTGCCCGGATCAACATTCAGATAGGGGTCGAGTTTGCGGAGGCGGACCTTGAACCCACGGGTTTGGAGGACCGAAGCCAGGGCAGCCGAAGCCAATCCCTTACCCAGGGAAGATACCACGCCGCCGGTGATGAAGATGAAACGCGTCATGGGCCGCTACAATACACCAGAGGTCAGCAGCACCCAAGAGGCGCTGCTGTCGTTGTCGCAAAAAAGGAGAGGCGGCGAAATCGCCGCCTCTCGGTCGGGAAGGCCGTGTTACCGGCTAAGGGGCGCCGCCGGAGCCGCCGGGGTGGACGGAGCGGCCGGAGCCTGCTCGGTCGTCGCCGGAGCCTGGTCCACGATGGAACCCGGCTGGCTGCGGTTGTTGGCCAGCAAAGCCAGCGCCAGGCTGGTAATAAAGAACCCGGTCGCCAGGATAGCCGTGGTGCGGGTCAAAAGATTGCCAGCAGCGCGGCCGCTCATGACACCGCTACCGCCGCCGCCACCAATGCCCAAAGCGCCGCCTTCGCTCCGCTGGAGCAGGATGACGCCCACCAGGGCGAGAGCGATCAAAAGATGAATGACGAGCAGAACGTTGGTCATGCGTGCACCGAATTAAGAGGGTCCCGACGCCGAACGACGACGGGACCGAAACTGTTGTTGGCGTCTTTTTATTCGTACCGGGCCACAAACGCTAGGGGCAACTTTGCGCGATGGCCCAAAAATCTTCGACCTTGAGGCTGGCGCCGCCGATCAGACCGCCGTCAACGTCTTCCAAAGCCAGGAGTTCGCGGGCGTTGGAGGGCTTCATGGAACCGCCGTACAAAATCTTCAAGGCGGCGGCAGCATCGGCCCCCAGCTTGGCGGCGGCCAGCTTACGGATAGCGCCATGGACATCGGCCACTTCCGCCGTGGTCGGGGTGCGCCCGGTGCCGATGGCCCAAACGGGTTCATAAGCAATCACGGTATTGACGGCGTTGGCACCGTCGGGCAGCGAGCCGTTGAACTGATCGCCGACCACGGCCAGGGTCTTGCCCGCGTCGCGTTCGGCTTCGGTCTCACCAATGCAGATGACAGCCACCAGACCGGCGGCATGGGCGGCAGCGGCCTTGGCGCGCACCACATCATTGCTTTCGCCATGATCGGCGCGGCGTTCGGAATGGCCGACGATAACATGGGACGCGCCCAAATCCTTCAGCATCGGGGCGGCGATGTCGCCGGTATGGGCCCCCGACTTGTCGGCGTGGCAGTCCTGACCACCGACCGCCAGGGCCGAGCCCTTGACGGCCTGGGCGACGGCATCGACCAGCACGGCGGGCGGGCAAACCAGCATGTCGCAACGCGGCGCCTCGGCGGCGATTTTCGCGGCGACACCCTGGGCCAGGGCGACGCCCTCGGCCTTCAGGCAGTTCATCTTCCAGTTACCGGCAATCAGCGGACGGCGAGCCATGGACCATGTCCTCCCAAATCTTGAATAGCGGGCGAGGTTTAACACAGGACAAAAGGGAATGAAATGAGGCCTTTTCCTCGTTGCCCGTCGCCGCCCCCGCTTCTATGATGCGCCGTCTTGCCTTTCTTGGCGAAAACCATTGTAGACGGAACATGCTCGATACCTTCCGCACCGCCTCGCGCTCCTGGCCCATCAAGGTTCTGTTCGCTCTGCTGATCCTAAGCTTCATTGCTTGGGGCGGCTTCACCGACGTTTTGCGGTCCACCGCCAACCGTCCGGCCATCGTGGTCGGCCATCAGGATTTCAGCGCCGCCGAGGTGAACGAGGAATTCCGCCGCGACTTCGAACAGGTCCAGCGCATGTTCGGCGGCAAGCTGACCATCGACCAGGCCCGTCAGATGGGACTGATGCAGCGCACGGTCCAGCAGATGATCTCGCGCAGCCTGGCCGATCAGGCCACCGACGATCTGAAGCTGACGGTGGACGACGGCACCCTGCGCCGCCTGATCACCGAAGCGCCCGCGTTCCAGAACGAGTTGAAGGTGTTCGACAAGACCCTTTATCAGCGCGCCCTGCAACGCATCGGCATGAGCGAACGCCAGTTCCTGGCGCTGTCGCGCGGCGACATCCTGCGCGGCGATCTGACCCGCACCGTTGCGGGCGGCATCATCGCCCCCAGCCCCGCCGCCGATGTTTTGTTCCGCTATCGCCAGGAAAAGCGCGTGGCCGAAGTGATCAACTTCCCCGCCGACAAGGTGCCCGCCCCGGCCAAGCCCAGCGACGCCGCCTTGCAGGACTATTATAAGGGGCATCAAGCCGACTTCATGGCCCCCGAACTGCGGGCCCTGAATATCGTCATGATCCGCACCGCCGACGTTTCGGGCGACATCAAGCCCAGCGACGCCGACATCGAAAAGTCCTACCAGATCCGCCAGGGCGAATTCTCCACTGCCGAAAAGCGCAAGCTGGAACAGGTCACCTTCCCCGACCAGGACAAGGCCGCCGCCTTTGCCGCCAAGGCTCAGGGCAAGGATTTTGCCGCCGCCGCAAAGGCCGAAGGCAAGGATGTGGTCGATCTGGGCTGGCAGGACCGCGCCGGTCTGCCCCTGCCGCAACTGGGCGACGCCGCCTTTGCCCTGAAGACCGCCGGGGTCACCAGCCCGGTGCAAAGCCCCCTGGGCTGGCACGTCATCCACGTCGCCTCGATCGCCGCCGGGCAGACCCGTCCCTTGTCCGATGTGCGCAGCATCATCGTTGCCGATCTGGTGAAGGAAGAGGCCACCCAGCGTCTGTACGCCCAATCCACCAAGCTGGAAGATCAGGTCGGATCGGGTGCTGGCATCGATGAAATCGCCGGAAACCTGTCGCTGAAGCCCATCAAGATCGCCGCCGTCGATGCGCAGGGTCTGGGCGAAGACGGCAAGCCGGTCGCCGCCATGCCCACCTCGCCCACCTTGCGCGCCGCCGCCTTCCAGGTGGCCCAGGGCAGCATGAGCGAAGTCGTGCAGTTGGAAAACAATGCGGGCTATTTCGTCCTGCGCGTTGACAACGTCACCCCGCCCGCCGTGCGCCCCTTTGACAAGGTCAAGTCCCAGGTGGAAGCCGCCTGGACCGCCGACCAGAAGGCCGACGCCGCCCGCAAGCTGGCCGAAGCCGCTGCCGAACGCCTGAAGAAGGGGGACGCCATTGCCGCCGTCGCCGGTCAGGCCAAGGTGGAAACCACCCAGCCCTTCCTGCGCGTCGAGCCGGAAGGCAGCACCATCGCCCCGGCCCTGAGCGCCGCCATGTTCAAGGGCCAGCCCGGCGACGTGCAGGTAATCCCGACCGCCCAGGGCAGCGCGGTCGCCCGTCTGAAGCAGGTCATTCCCGCCGACGCCAAGGCCGCGTCCGGCCTTTACGACCGCACCCGCGCCCAGTTGAGCCAGGCGCTGGCCACCGACCTGCAACAGCAATTCATGATGGCGCTGGAAAAAGAAAAGGGCGTCACCGTCAACACCGCGGTTATCGAACGTCAGGCTGAAAAATGAAAACTCCGGTTGATTTCGCCAGTTTCGCCCCCCTGTACGAAGCCGGAAAGCCGCAGGTCGTCTGGACCAAGCTGGTCGCCGATCTGGAAACCCCCGTTTCGGCCATGCTGAAGCTGGCCGATGGCCGCCCCAACAGCTTCCTTTTGGAATCGGTTGCAGGCGGGGCCAAGCGGGAACGCTATTCGTTCCTGGGCATGAAGCCCGACCTGATCTGGCGCTGCAAGGGCAACTCGGCCGAAATCAACCGTCACGCCCGCTTCGATCCCAACGCGTTCGAACCCTGCCCGATCGGCGTCCAAAACGGGGCCTTGGCCTCGCTGCGGGCGCTGGTCAAGGAATCCGAACTGGACCTGCCGGAACATCTGCCGCCGATGGCGGCCGGTCTGGTCGGCTATATGGGCTACGACACCGTGCGTCTGGTGGAAACCCTGCCGGACAACAATCCCGACAAAATCGGCATTCCCGATGGCATATTTCTGCGCCCGACGGTGATGGCGATTTTCGACAATGTCGATGATTCGGTCACCATCGTCACCCCGGTGCGCCCGCAAGACGGCGTCAATGCCCGCGCCGCTTACGCCCAGGCCTGCGAACGGCTGTCGGACGTGGTGGCCGACTTTGAACGCGCCCTGCCCTATGGCCGCGATAGTGGCGAGGATTTGGACGTGCCGGAAGCCACGTCCAACATGACGCCGGACCAGTTCAAGGCCATGGTGGCCAAGGCCAAGGAATACATCCTGGCGGGCGACATCTTCCAGGTGGTGCTGTCGCAGCGCCTGTCGATGCCCTTTTCCCTGCC